>JANXXR010000218.1 GCA_025350525.1 Deltaproteobacteria bacterium | reverse complement strand
CGAAGATGCCGCCAAAGAACTGCTGCTTGTCTTCGCTGAAATGGTAGTAGCGCAGGCCGGCGATGACATCCCACTGGTCGGTCAGCGCCACGGTGCCCTCGCCGAAAGCGGCGAACTGGTCCAGCTTGTACGACAGCTTGGAGAAGAAGAGGCTGTCCGGCGGCGCGAGCGTGTCGATCGATGATCGCGAGGGAATGCCGCTGAGTGCAGAGAAGCCCGTGACGCGAAGGTCCTGGCCGTATTCGCGGTTCAGGTGGCCGTAGAAGCCGCCCAGGACCCATCGAAAGGGGTTCTGGGTGCCCGAGAGCCGGAGCTCCTGCGTGAACGTCGTGGCCGGCTTGCGGTTCGGCACCGCGGGGTCTCCGCCGCCCGTGGCGTCGTAGAGAGGCGAGTTCAACGAGTAGACGGGCTCGGGCTTGCCGATGCTGCCGCCCGTGATGCTGGAGGTGAGCGCGCCCGCGTCGCGCACGACGAGGATGTCGCGGACGTTGTAGGAGGTGATCGAGGTGAGCGCGGCGACGCCAAAGTCGTAGTTGATGTTCAGGTCGCCCAGGTACCACTTGTCGGTGTACGGCTCCCGGACCTGGATGAACTGCTCCCGATCGCCCAGCGTGACCGCGGGCCGGTTGGTGGTGAACGGGTTGGCCAGGATGTTGTAGGCGTCGATGCGGTTCCAGCCGTCCATCTCGATCTTCTGGTAGAGGAAGCGTGGCGTGATGGTCAGCCCGTCGATGGGCGCGAGCTTGACCGCGATGCGCCCGCCGAAGCGCTTGCCGGTGTTCACATTGTCCTGGGTGGTCGTGGGGTCCGGCTCGAGGGAGCCGTTCGCCATTGTCTTGATGCCCGGCGAGTCGATGTAGCCCCCTAGGGCGTTGTAGTACGCGGACGCGCGCAGCGCTGCAATCTCGCCCAGGGGGGCGTTGAAGCCGAACTTGACGCTTCCCCCTTGGTTGCCGTGCTGGATCGCGCTTCCATCCAGCTCTCCGAACCACTGGGTGGTTCCCAGCTTGGGCTGGTTGGTGATGTAGCGAACCGTGCCGGACTCGGAGCCGGCGCCGAAGAGCGTGCCTTGGGGGCCGCGAAGCACTTCGACGCGATTGGCGTCGAAAAAATCGAGGTTCGGCGTGAACAGGGACATCGAGACCAGTGACTCGTCGAGATAGACGCCGACTTGCTCCTTGACGCCCGGCTGGTCGCGCGCGATCTGTCCCGAGGACACCCCGCGCATCGCTATCTGGCTCTGGCCCGGACCCAGGTTCTGCACCGTGAAGCCGCCCACGTTCGCCGCTACGTCCTCGATGTCCCTGGCCCCGCGCACGCGGAGCGTCTCCTCGCTCGTCGCTGTCAAGGAGAAGGGAACCTTCCTGACCACGTCCTCGCGCTTCATGGCGGTGACCGTGATCTCCTCCGAGAGGTTCGTCTCGAGAGCGAAGTCGACGGTGCGCGTGCCGCCTCCGGCCACCGCCTGGCTCTGCTGCAGCACCGTCCGAAAGCCGAAGTGCGCTGCAGAGACGCTGTAGTTGCCCGGCGGGAGGCCGGCCACCGTGTAGGAGCCATCCGCCGATGTCGAGGTCTCGTGCCTGGCACCGTCCGCGCCGGTCACCGTCACGGTGGTGTCCGGCAGGACGGCGCCGGTGCTGTCCTTGACGACGCCGGTGACTTGCCCGGTGGATTGCGCGAACGCTGGCGCGGTGGCGAGAAGAGCCGCTGCTGCTGCAAGCCGAAAGCTGCGGATGCTCGACGAGATCACGTCCCCCTCCTGGGTCAAGGCTGCGAGCGAAGCTGGGTACGCTTGGTGAACGGCAGGTGTTGTAGGCAGGCCGTGACGGGCTAGTCAAACCTGGCTCTGCCAGGCAATGCCGGAGCGGGTCAGTAGACCGCCCGCTGCTGCTGGACCTGCTTGGTGGCCAACGAGAAGCGCGGCTCGGGGGGCCCGAGCGATCCGAGCAACGCGCGCGCCGCGTAGTCGCCCACTGCCGGCCCATGCTTGAAGCCGTGGCCTGAGCCGCCTCCGACCAGCCAGACATTCTCCAACTCGGGATGGCGGTCGATGAGAAAGTCGCCGTTGGAGGTGTTCTCGTACTGGCAGACGCGGCTCTCGACCAGCGGCGCCTGGGCGAGCGCCGGGAAACGGCGGGCGAGATAATCGCGCGCGGCCGCGAGACCGGCGGGCGTCACCTGGCGCTCGAGCGCGTCAGGATCGATGGGCGGGCCGTGAGTGTCGAACGCCAGCTTGAAGCCGCGCGCCTCCAGATCGGGCATTCCGTAAGCGATGGCCTCCAGATTCGACAGGTCGGCCCACACCGGAAGGGCCGGCGGGGCAAAGCGCCTGTCG
>JANXXR010000103.1 GCA_025350525.1 Deltaproteobacteria bacterium | reverse complement strand
AACTTGGTCGCGCCGCGCGCGCAGCTGTCCGGTCGCACGGCGGAGCTGCTCGAGACCCTCTGCCAGAAGAGTCCGGTGGCGCTGCGGCTCGGGCGCCGCGCCTTCTACGCGACGCAGGACCTTCCCTACGAGCAGCAGCTCGAAGCGCTCTGCGCCCAGCTCTCGCTCAACGCGCAGGCCGCCGACGCCGCCGAAGGCGTGGCCGCCTTCCTAGAGAAGCGCAAGCCGGAGTTCAAAGGCCAATGACCGACAAAGTCATCGTCACCTGCGCCCTGACCGGCGTGCTCGCCACCCGCGAGCAGTGCCCGTGGGTTCCCTACACGCCGGCGGAGATCGCCGAGGAGGCGCGCCGCGCCTGGGAGGCCGGCGCCTCGGTGGTCCACATCCACGCCCGCACCGACGCGGGCGCGCCCACCTTCGAACCGGCGACCTATGCCGCCATCGCCGAGGAGACCCGCAAGCGCTGCCCGGTGATCCTCAACTTCTCCACCGGCGGCGCCGGGCCGATGGAGAGCCGCGTCGCGCACATCGCGCAGGTGAAGCCGGCCATCGGCGCGCTCAACATGGGCTCGATGAACTACGCCAAGTATTCGCCGCGGCGGAAGGAGTTCGTCTTCGACTTCGTCTTCGAGAACCCCTTCCGCGACATCTCGTTTCTGCTCGGCGTGATGAAGGAGGCAGGCGTCAAGCCGGAGCTGGAGTGCTTCGACGTCGGGCACACCAACTCCATCTGGCCGCTGCTCGACAAAGGGCTGCTCAAGCGGCCGCTGCAGTTCAGCTTCATCATGGGCGTACTGGGCGGCATCCGCGCCAGCGCGGAAAACCTGGCCCTGCAGGCGCGCGAGGCGCCGCCCGACTCCACCTGGGAAGTGATCGGCATCTCGCACGAGCAGTGGCGGATGGTGGGCGCGGCGCTGGCGCTGGGCGGCAACGTGCGGGTCGGCCTCGAGGACAACTTCTACCTCGACGGCGCGGGCAAACAGATGGCGAAGTCGAACGGCGACCTGGTGGCCAAGGCCGTCCGCATGGCGCGCGACATGGGCCGCGAGCCGGCCACCGTAGACGACGCGCGCCGGATGCTGTCGCTCGATGCCGCCTGGTGAGGCCGAGCCGCGAGCCTTGACACGACAGGGTCATGCTCCTATCCAAACGCGGCACATCGCACCGCGGCACATCGCACCGCGGCACATCGCGCCGCGGCAAATCGCAAAGGGAGCGCCGTGAAGAAAATCCGCCTGCTGACTCCCGGTCCGACGCCGGTTCCCGAGCGGCTCTCGCTGCGGATGGCGCGGCCCATCGTCCACCACCGCTCGCCCGAGTTCGAAGCCGTCTTCGCCCGCGTGCGCGAAGGGCTCGCCTGGCTCTTCCAGACCAGGCAGGACGTGCTGGTCTTCGCCGCCAGCGGCACCGGCGCCATGGAGGCTTCCTTCGTCAACTTCCTGCGGCGCGGCGACACCGTCATCGTCGTGGACGGCGGCAAGTTCGGCGAGCGCTGGAGCAAAGTCGCCAAGGCGTACGGCGTCGCCGCGGTGGTGCTCAAGTGCGAGTGGGGAACTCCGGTCGAGCCGGCCACGGTGGAAAAAGCGCTGCGGGAAAACCCGTCGGCGCGGGCCGTCTACGTGCAGGCCAACGAGAGCTCGACCGGCGTCTACCATCCCATCCAGCAGCTGGCGCAGGTGACGGCGAAGACCGATGCGCTGCTGGTCGTCGACGCCATCTCGGCGCTGGGCGCGATGCCGTTGCCGATGGACGCCTGGGGCATCGACGTGCTGGTCAGCGCCTGCCACAAGGCGCTGGGCCTGCCGCCGGGGCTGGCCTTCCTCGCCGCCTCCGACAAGGCCTGGAAGCAGAACGAGGCCGCCGACCTGCCGCGCTTCTACTTCGACGTCAAGCGCGAGCGCGACAACCAGCGCAAGAACCAGACGGCGTGGACGCCTGCCATCACGCTGGTGGAAGGCCTCGACGAATCGCTGGCGATGTACCGCGAGGAGGGCCTCGAGACCGTCTTCGAGCGCCACGCGCGCATGGCCCGCGCCGCTCGCGCCGGGATGCAGGCGCTGGGTCTGGCGCTCTTTTCCAAGAGCCCGTCGGCGGCCATGACCACCGTCAACGCGCCCGACGGCGTTGACTCCGAGAAGCTGGTCAAGCACCTCTTCAAGCAATACGGGATCAAGCTGGTGGGCGGGCAGGACGCGGTCAAGGGCAAGATCTTCCGCATCGCCCACCTGGGCTACTTCGACGACTTCGACATGCTGGTGGTCATCGGCGCCATCGAGCGCGGGCTGCACGACCTGGGAGCGAAGATCGAGCTGGGCGCCGGGCTGGCCGCCGCGCAGCGCTCGTTTGCCGGGGCGAAGTGATGCGGGTGCTCATCTCCGACGAGCTGTCGCCGGAGGCGAAGGGCATCCTCGAGCGGATTCCGGGCGCGCAGGTGGACTTCCGGCCGGGGCTGCAGCCGGCGGAGCTGCGCGAGATCATCGGCGGCTACGAGGCGCTGGCCGTCCGCAGCGCCACCAAGGTGACCGCGGAGCTCCTGGCGGCGGCGACGCGGCTGCGCGTCATCGGGCGGGCCGGCACCGGCGTCGACAACATCGACCTGGCCGCGGCCACCCGGCGCGGCGTGGTGGTGATGAACGCGCCCGGCGGCAACAGCGTCTCGGTCGCCGAGCACACGCTGGCGCTGCTCCTCTCGCTGGCGCGCTCGATCCCCGACGCCTCGCAGAGCACCCGCGCCGGCAAGTGGGAGAAGAAGAAGTACGCTTCGGGGCGCGAGCTGTCGGGCAAGACGCTGGGCGTGGTCGGCACCGGCAACATCGGCCAGCTGGTGGCGCTGCGGGCCCGGGCTTTCGGGATGCGGATCATCGCTTACGATCCTTTCCTCTCGGCGGAGGCGGCGGCCAAGCTGGGCGTCGAGCCGGTGGAGCTGGCCGAGATCTTCCGCCGCGCCGACGCCATCACGCTGCACGTGCCGCTCACCGAGCAGACGAAGAACATGGTCAACGCGCAGACGCTCGCGCAGATGAAGCCGGGCGCGCTGCTGGTCAACTGCGCCCGCGGGGGCCTGGTGGACGAGCGCGCCGTCGCCGATGCTTTGAGGTCAAAGCACCTGGGCGGGGCCGCGCTCGACGTCTTCGAGTCCGAGCCGCCGGCCGCCGATCATCCGCTCTTCTCCTGCGAGAACTTCATCGGCACCCCGCACCTGGGCGGCTCGACCGAGGACGCGCAGCAGAACGTCGCCGTCATCGTCTGCGAGGCGATGGTGGAGTACCTGACCACCGGCACCATCCGCAACGCGCTCAACGTGCCCAGCGTGAGCGGCGAGGTGCTGGAGCGGCTGGGGCCATTCTTGCGATTGGCCGGGAAGCTGGGCACCTTCGCGGCGCAGTTCGCGCTGCAGGGAGAGTGCGCGGCGGCGCCGGAGGAGATCGAGATCTCCTACGCCGGCGAAGTGGCCCAGCACCCCACCGCGCCGCTCACCGCGGCGGTCCTCAAGGGCGTGCTCTCGACCTTCATGGTGGACAGCGTCAACGAAGTCTCGGCGCCGGCGCTGGCCCGTGAGCGCGGGCTCTCAGTGAAGGAGACCAAGACCAGCGAGACGCCCGACTTCGCCAGCCTGGTCACGCTGCGGCTGCGCTGCGGGAAGATGCTCACCACCGAGGTCTCCGGTACCATCGTCGGCAAGCGCGAGCCGCGGCTGGTGCGGGTGGACGGGCTCGACATCGAGGCGGTGCCCGAAGGCTTCATGATCATCGTGCACAACGACGACGCGCCGGGGGTGATCGGCAACATCGGTCAGACGCTGGGGGAGGCGAAGGTGAACATCGCCCAGTTCGCGCTGGCCCGCGATCAGGCGCGCGGCGAGGCGCTGGCGCTGGTCAACGTCGATTCTTCCGCGGGCCCCGACGTGCTCGACAAGCTCCGCAAGCTGCCCAACGTCCGCCGCGTACACCAGGTCAAGCTATGAAAAAGCAAAGCGCACCACGGAGGCACGGAGGCGGGGAGGGTTCAAAGGGTTGCCTCGGCCGCGACCGTGCTCGAAACGGGCGCTCACCTCCGAGCCCACCGATCTATTCTCCGTGCCCTCCGCGCCTCCGTGGTGCGCTTTTGCTTTTGCTTCTGGCCGCGGCCTGCCGGAGGGAGGAGGCGCCGCCGCGCAGGCCGGTGGTGGTGAAGTCGGAGACGCCGGCTGCCGACAAGCTCCTCGCCGAGGCCGACGACGATCCCTCCTGGATCGCCGGCACCTGGAAGAAGCAGGGCGACCTGCGCTGGCTGCTCTTCAACCTGCCTGCCGACGTCGCCGAGCTGGCCGGCAAGCCCCCGCGCGTGGTGCGGCGGGGGAAGCTCTCGGTGCATGGCCGCTACCTCTCGGTCCTTTTCCCGGACGGCGCCTACGACCTGGAAGCAACTGCGAATCACTCCGAACTTTCGGGCTCGTCCGGCGTGTACCGCCGCGGCGCGCCGCCGTGATAGGGAACGACTCATGTCCAACGTGGTGATCGTCGGCGCGCAGTGGGGCGACGAGGGGAAGGGGAAGATCGTCGACCTCTTCACCTCGTGGGCGGACGTGGTCGTCCGCTACCAGGGAGGCGCCAACGCCGGGCACACGCTGGTGGTGGGCGGGGTCAAGACCGTGCTGCACCTGGTGCCGTCGGGCGTGCTCCATCCCGGCAAGAAGTGCATCATCGGCAACGGCGTGGTGGTCGATCCGGAAGCGCTGATGGAGGAGATCGACCTGCTCAAGAGCAGGGGCCTGCTCGGCGACGCGGCCCAGCTGGTGGTGAGCGAGAACGCCCACGTGATCTTGCCGTACCACAAGCGCATCGATAAAGGCCGCGAGAAGAAGGACGCCATCGGCACCACCGGCCGCGGCATCGGGCCCTGCTACGAGGACAAGGTGGCGCGGCGCGGAATCCGCGTGCGCGACCTGCTCAAGCCGCAGGCGCTGCGCACCCGGCTCTCGGCGCGGCTCGAGGAGGCCAACGCGCAGATCGGCGCGCTGGGCGAGGAGAAGTGCGAGCTCGAGCCGCTGCTCGACTGGGCGCTCAAGCTGGGCGAGCGGGTGGCGCCGTACGTCGGCGACGCCTCCGCCAGCGTCGCCCACGAGATGAGCCGCGGCCGCGCCGTCCTCTTCGAAGGCGCGCAGGGCACGCTCCTCGACATCGACCACGGCACTTATCCCTATGTCACCAGCAGCAACACGGTGGCGGGCAACGCGGCGGTCGGCTCCGGCATCGGGCCCACCGCCATCCACTCGGTCATCGGCATCACCAAGGCGTACACCACCCGGGTCGGCAACGGCCCCCTGCCCACCGAGCTGAACGACGCCACCGGCGAGCGGCTGCGCAGCGTGGGCGCGGAGTTCGGCGCCACCACCGGACGGCCGCGCCGCTGCGGCTGGCTCGACGCGCTGGTGCTCCGCTACGCCGTCCGCGTCAACGGGCTCTCGGGCCTCGCCATCACCAAGCTCGACGTGCTCACCGGCTTCGAGAAGATCCTCGTCGCCAGCTCCTACAAGCTCTCCAACGGCAAGACGGTCACCGAGTTTCCCTCCGACCCGGAGCTGCTCGCCGAGGCGCAGCCCATCTACGAGGAGCTGCCAGGCTGGAAGGAGCCGCTCTCCGACCTGCGCGAATACGGCGAGCTGCCCGCCAACGCGCGCCGCTACGTCGAGCGCGTCGAGCAGCTGGTGGGCGTGGAGAGCATCGCCGTCTCGGTCGGCGCCGAGCGGGCGCAGACCATCGTCCGCAAGAATCCATTTCGACACGCGTAGGCGCAAGCGCCGCCCTATAAAGGGGGAAGATGAGCCCCAAGCCGACGTGGAAAGGCGCGGGAGGCCTGGTCGAAGGCTTCGGCATCGCCTTCGCCGGCGTCTCCCGGGGTCCCGCGCAGCGGCAGCAGATTCACAACCGGGCGGGCGCAGCGCAGCAGGAGGAGGAAGCCGTGGCAGAGGCAGTCATCGTCGAGGCGGTTCGGACGGCGCGGGGCAAGAGGAAGGGGACGCTCTCAGCAGTGCACCCGGTGGATCTGCTCGCGCGCACGCTGAGCGGAGCGCTCGAGCGCGCCGGCGTCTCGCCCAAGGACGTGGACGACGTCATCATGGGCTGCGTCACCCAGGTGGGCGAGCAGGGGCTCAACATCGCCCGCGGCGCCGTGCTGGCGGCGGGGCTGCCCATCGAGATCCCGGGCGCCACCGTCAACCGCTTCTGCGGCTCCGGGCTGCAGGCGGTGAACTTCGGGGCGCAGGCGGTGCTGGCAGGCGCCGCGCAGCTGGTGGTCGCGGGCGGCATCGAGCACATGACCCGCGTGCCGATGGGCTCCGACGCAATGGGCGGCGAGGGCCCCATCTCGCCCGGCCTACTCGAGAAGTGGCCCAACCTCGTGCCGCAGGGCCTCTCCGCCGAGATGATCGCCGAGCAGTGGGGCTACACCCGCCGCCAGCTCGACGAATACGCGGCGGCCTCGCAGCTCAAGGCCGCCAACGCCATCGAGAAGGGATACTTCGCGAGGGAGATCCTCCCGCTCTATCCCGGCGGCAAGGCCTTCGACCGCGACGAGCATCCGCGCCCCGGCACCACGGCCGACTCGCTTGCGCAGCTCAAGCCGTCGTTCAAGGCCGACGGCAAGCTGCACGCCGGCAACTCGTCGGGCATCGTCGACGGCGCGGCGGCGGTGGTGATCTCGACCAAGGGCAGGGCGCGCAGCCTCGGCCTCAAGCCGCGCGCGCGCATCGTCAGCATGGCGGTGGTCGGCTCCGATCCGGTGCTGATGCTGACCGGGCCCATCCCCGCCTCGCGCAAGGCGCTGGCCCAGGCAGATCTCACCGTGGCCGACATCGACCTCTTCGAGATCAACGAGGCCTTCGCGCCCATCCCCATCCTGGTCGCCGCCGAGCTGGGGATTCCCATGGAGAAGGTGAACCCCAACGGCGGCGCCATCGCGCTCGGGCATCCGCTCGGCGCCACCGGGGCCATGCTGCTCGCCAGCGCGCTGCACGAGCTGGAGCGCACCGGGCAGCGGCGCGCGCTGATCACGCTCTGCATCGGCTACGGCATGGGCATCGCCACCATCATCGACCGCAAGGTGGACTGATCAGTGCCGACCCTCCTCCTGGCGCTGTTCCTCGCCGTGGGTCCCGATCTGGCCGCGGCGCCGTCCGCCGCGCCGCCATCGGCCGCGCCGCCGTCCGCCGCGCCGCCATCCGCCGCGCCGACGCCCGCCGCGAAGAACCCCGCTGCGGAGGTGAGGCGCGGCGACGTCGCCTTCACCGCCAGGGACTATCGCGCCGCCCTCTTCGCTTACCAGGACGCGATCCTCATCGCGCCCGACAACGTCGAGGCGCGGGTTAAGGCCGGCCAGTCGTACGCGAAGCTGGGCCACGACGCCGAGGCGCTCGCGCAGTGGACGCGAGCCCTCGAGCTCGACCCGGAGAACCCCATCGCCCTCGGGGGCCGCAGCGCGTCCCTGGAGCGCCAGGCCGCGCTAGGGAAGGACGACTCCTCAGTCCGGGAGCCCCGCACCGCACAGGCCCTGGGCGACTCCGCGGTCCGGGAGCGCCGCGCCGCGCAGGCCCAGGGCGACTCCGCAGTCCGGGAGCGCCGCGCAGCTCCGGAGGACGACTCCGCCGCCCGGTACACGCGGGCGGTGGCCCTGATCCGGGAGCGCAAGTTCGAGGAGGGCGCAGCAGAGTTGGATCGTGCGCTCGCCCAGAAGCCCGACTTTGCCGTGGCGCTGGTCGCCCGCGGCTCGGCGCGCGTCGGGCAAGGGCGCTTCGAAGACGCGCTCGCCGACTACTCGGCCGCGCAGAGGGCGGATCCCCAACTCGCCTCGCCGCTGCTCGGCCTCGCCGAGACGTACCGCGGGCTCGGGCAGAAGGAGAGGGCGGCGCAGCTCTACCGGCAGTACGCGGCCAGCAACGCGCCCGACGCCCAGCAGGCACTCAAAGAGTACGCCCTGCAGAGCGCGCAGGCGCTCTCTTCGCCTTGAGCTGTCGCTGGATCGACGGGCGCTTCGCGCAATGATTGCGAACGGCGCTCGCGCGACGTATGTCTCCGCCGCGCTCCGATGCCGACCCGAACGAAACCCACCGACGACGCGCCGCTCGCTGCTTCCGCCCCTGCCTCGGCAGCCGGGCAAGCGGCGGCAACCGGTGCGGCGCCCCCGCCCGATCTGCACCGCGGCGACCCTGCCCATCCGGGCGTGCCGCTCTCCCCGCCGGGCATCGTGCCGGAGTCGGACGTGCGCGTGCACAGCCCGTCGTCGGCGGCGCCGCC
>JANXXR010000098.1 GCA_025350525.1 Deltaproteobacteria bacterium | reverse complement strand
AACTTGGTCGTCGTCGGGACCAACTGGTGTCCAGGTGTGGGTTTCAGTGAGCGGTGGCAGCGAGGTGCTGTTCTCGCAGACGGGGCCAGGTGATAATTCAGTAGTAGCGAGTTGGATTCAGGCCACCTATAGCTATATGTTCCGCCTTTACGACTATTCCAACGGGACGCGGGGTGCCCAGTTGAGTAGCTCGACCGTGACGGCGGTAAACACGCCCGCCAATCTCTCATTCACCAATCAAACGAGACCAATCCTAGGCACGAATTTTGTGGTCGGTGATTATTGGGCCTTTAGCGTGAGCGGCGGACCACCCTCAGTTGCAGTTCAAATAGCGTGGACGTGCACTTGCGGCACACAGGTTAACTACACGGCCGGCTACACGCAACCTGATGGCAGCTTGAATCTGAGTCAGCAGCCCACCGGTTCAGGTAGTCTTGGCCGCTGGTCTGGTCAGTGGTACGTTGGGGGGGCCGCCACCGGACCGCAGGTTCAGACTGAAGTGATTGCAATACCTACCAGCACATACCCGGGATCAGGGATGCCTAGTGGCTTCGCCTGCCCACAGAACTACCCGCAGCCATACGGTTTCGGCGTGCAGGGCATAAATTATGGTGTCACCGGCGCAGACTTCACGATACCAATGACGATCGCAGTCATTAATGGTGGAGACCAGTCCTACACATACGGGGATGTAGCTATCGGTGGCCTACTCAACAGCTTTTCAGACCCTAGGACACCGTTCGGGATCTGTGCAAATTTTCCTCTCTATAGTTCCCCATTTACTGAGAGCTTCTACGTTGGTGTCGGCGGGATATACAATAACACCGCGATTAGAACTAACTATTGGGTTCAGACGAGCACATCCGATCATGCGGGGACTCTAACCAATAACAGTGACATTACGATTGACGTTCCATAAAAATCTGTATTAATGAAAGGCACAAGCAGTATGAAACTAAAAGCTCCCCTTCTGTTCCTCATTTGCGCGATGTCTCGAACTTTCGTCGATGGTCAGTCCGTTTCGCCGGGCCTGCCAAATCCGCCCGAAGCGGTGCCACGTCAAGTCGGCATTACTCCTATGTCGCCCCTCAAAGCTGCGCCACCTGATAACGGCCCTGCGTTTTATCCGAATGATGCTATGCGCTGGCGTTACACTGCCGTAAAGGAGTACATGCGCCATAAGAGCCCGATCGGCCCAGTGGGGAGTGGCGTACTTGCCTCCATGGGCGATGAATCGGCGTTCCATGTCTACGTACTCGTGAAGGATCGCCTACCCCTTCCTACCGATGAGGCTATGACTGTACTCGACATCGTACATAACTCCTTCAAAATTCCGGCGGCGATTCAACAGGCAGCTGATCGAAGGCCCGAGAAATCGCTTGCGCTGCTAATGCTAATTCAGGCTTCGGCAACAAACCAAGTTGTAAAAGAGCGGATCGCAACCGAAACGGCGTTTCTGAAAACGGTGCCGGAAAAAATTATGGCTCCTCCCCTGGTTTTAACATCACCGCCCAAACCAGGAGTGATGCCCAACAGCGCCGATTTTCCAGCAGCCAAACCATGAGTTCGCGATGTCACTCGTAATGCCAGGAGCAACCCCGGTTGCTCCTTCGTTCTTCGTTCCCTACCCCAGCCACTCCACCGTAGCGTCCACCAGCACGCCGCCCAGCAGCGCGGCCGCCTCCCGCTCCACGCTTTGCAATACCTGTTCCGCGAAAGCTTGATCGGGCGCCACCGTCACCGCGGCCACCAATCCGCGCTGCCACAAATCCTGGTGATCGATCTCCGCCACAGCCACGTTGAATTTGGCGCGCAGGCGGTCTTTCAGGCTTTTTACAAAGTGCCGCTTGTCTTTTAGGGAGTGCGCGTCGTCGATACGCAGTTCGAAGGTGATGACTCCGATGGCGGGCATGGTTTTGCGGCGAACACCATTTCGGCGCTCCCTAACGGTCGCGGCTTGGTGCGGCGTTTGTTTATTTTTCCCGAGACTTACGTCCGGGGCGGTATTTCGGTGTTACAGGCGAAAACCTGTGCCACATTTACGCGATGGCTTCCACGGCCACGCGCTCGGTCACAAACGCTTCGATCACGTCGCCGGCCTTGATGTCGTTGTAGTTCACCAGCGAAATACCGCACTCATAACCTGATTTCACTTCGCTGGCGTCGTTCTTGAAGCGCTTGAGTGCGTCAATCTTGCCGGTTCGGAACTTGTCTATATTAGAATTGGAACTATCGATTATCTGGTGAGAACACAGAGTTGGACGACAAGTTCAAATTCGCCAAATCATGGAAATACTTACAACACAGAAGGCGACGTAGATGTAACCCGTTAGCCCCGGAAGAAAAGAGACGAGGTCAAATATGAAAAGATCATTCTATGCGTTTACTTTTGTTTCCATACTGGTTGGCAACGGCCTTCTTGGCCAGGCTAGCCAGGCAACTCAGAATGCCCCTACCGGCGCCGGTTTCGTGACTCCGTCTGCGTCACAAACCGCCACCGACGCAGCGAAAGCACCAGCGTCGTTCTCGCCCGAAAGGCAATTTCGGTATGCCCAGGTACAAGCGTTTATGAACGACGCAAGTCCTTTGAAGGCAGCAGACGGCTTCTTTGGGCAAATGGGCGACGAGACGGCTTTTTACATCTACACGATTCTTGGAAAACGTCCCCCGCTGAGCCCCGGGGAAACCCAAACGGTCCTCGACATGGTCCATAAGTCTTTTGCAATTCCTGGTGCGATCCAGAATGGTGACGATCGACGACCGCGCAAATCCCTGCAGTTACTCAAGATGCTTCAAGCAACCGCTCTGGACCAACTGGCTAAGGAACGCATTGTTGCAGAGACGACGTTTTTGCAAACATTACCTGACAAGATCGCACCCACTCCACTGGTGAACATTCCGCCCAAACCAGGCGTGATGCCAAACCGCGCCGATTTTCCCGCAGCGGCCAAGCATTAGACCGCAGTTTTCAGTCGAGCGCTTGTTAATGCGGAGCAACCGTCCCCGGTTGCTCCTTTTGCGTTTTCGACCTGCCACCTACGCCAGCCACTCGACCGTAGCGCTCACCAGCACCGGTCCCAGCAGGGCAACCGCCTCGCGTTCCACGCTTTGCAAAACCTGTTCGGCGAAAGCCTGATCCGGTGCGACGGTGACAGCAGCTACCAGCCCGCGCTGCCACAAATCCTGATGATCGATTTCCGCCACCGCTACGTTGAACTTGGCGCGCAGGCGGTCTTTCAGGCTCTTTACGTAATGGCGTTTGTCTTTCAGCGAATGCGCGTCGTCGATACGCAGTTCGAAGGTGATGACTCCGATGGCGGGCATGGTTTTGCGGCGAACACCATTTCGGCGCTCCCTAACGGTCGCGGCTTGGTGCGGCGCTTGTTTATTTTTCCCGAGACTTACGTCCGGGGCGGTATTTCGGTGTTACAGGCGAAAACCTGTGCCACATTTACGCGATGGCTTCCACGGCCACGCGCTCGGTCACAAACGCTTCGATCACGTCGCCGGCCTTG
>JANXXR010000188.1 GCA_025350525.1 Deltaproteobacteria bacterium | reverse complement strand
GCCTGCCGCGAAGCCCGAAGCGCTCCATTACCAACGCAACGATCCGGCCGAGGCCAAGCGCTTCGTCCTCGCCGTCAACGATCAGCTCAGGCAGTTTCTCGTCGGGGCCTCGACCGCAGACTGGATCAAGAGCACCTTCATTACCGACGACACCGAGCGCAATTCGGCCTCGGCCAACGAGCGCCTGCTGGGCTACGCGAGCGACGCCGCCAAGTCGGCGGTGCCCTTCAAGGACATGCCCGGCCTCGACGCCGACACCGCGCGGATGCTGTATCTCTTGCGCATCGGCAGCCCGGTCATCGACGACCCCGGAAAGCGCCTGGAGATGACCACCCTCGCCGCGCGGCTGGAGGGTAACTACGGCAAGGCGAAGGACAAGAAGGGCCGCGACCTCGAGGTGCTCTCGGACGTGCTGCGCAAGAGCCAGAGCTACGACGAACTGCTCGACGCCTGGGTGGGCTGGCACGACACCGCCAAGGATCAGAAGGCGCCGTACCAGCGGTTCGTGGCGCTGCAGAACGAGGGCGCGCAGGGGGCAGGCTTTGCCAACATGGGCGATATGTGGCGGGCCGGCTATGACATGCCCGCCGCCGACTTCGAGAAGGAGACCGACCGGATCTGGGGACAGGTCAAGCCGCTCTATGACGACCTGCATTGCTATGTGCGGGCTCAATTGCAGAAGAAATACGGAAAGGACAAGGTGCCCGACGGCAAGCCCATTCCGGCGCACCTGCTCGGCAACATGTGGGCGCAGGACTGGGCCAACGTCTATCCCGCGGTCGAGCCGTACAAGAACGCCGGCAGCCTCGACGTCAACGCGGCGCTTTCGGCGCAGAAGTGGGATCCGGTCAAGGTGGCCAAGACGGGCGAGGCCTTCTTCGTCTCGCTGGGAATGGATCCGCTCCCGAAGACGTTCTGGGAGCGGTCGATGCTCGCAAAGCCGCGCGACCGCGAGGTGGTCTGCCACGCCAGCGCCTGGGACGTGACCTTCAACGACGACCTGCGCATCAAGATGTGCATCCACCAACCGGCCACCGAGGAGGATCTGGAGACCATCCACCACGAGCTGGGCCACGATTACTATTTCCACGCGTATTACAAATTGCCGGTGCTCTATCAGCAGGGCGCCAACGACGGCTTCCACGAAGCCATCGGCGATGCCATCCGGCTCTCGATTACGCCGGGCTATCTGAAGCAGATCGGGCTGCTCAAGGAAGTGCCCAAGAACGAGAAGGCGGTGGTCAACGTGCAGATGAAAGACGCGCTGACCCAGGTCGCCTTCCTGCCCTTTGGCAAGCTGGTCGATCAATGGCGCTGGAATGTCTTCTCGGGAAAGACCACCGCCGCCGACTACAACAAGACCTGGTGGGCGCTGCGGGAGAAATACCAGGGCATTTCGGCGCCGGTCGCGCGCAGCGAGTCCGACTTCGACCCGGCGGCCAAGTATCACGTGGCCGCGAACGTCGCCTATACCCGCTACTTCCTCGCCGGCGTGCTCAAGTTCCAGTTCTACCGGGCCATGTGCCAGGCCGCCGGCCAGACCGGCGCGCTGCACGAATGCTCCTTCTATGGGAGCAAGGAGGCGGGCGCAAAGCTCGCCAAGATGCTGGCGCTGGGCGCCAGCAAGCCCTGGCCCGACGCGCTCGAGGCCATGACCGGGCAGCGGCAGATGGACGGCAGCGCCCTGCTCGAATACTTCGGGCCGCTGCAGAAGTGGCTCAAGTCGCAGAACCAGGGGCAGAAGTGTGGCTGGTAGAGCCCGGTTCCCCAGCGCCGTCAAGTACATCCTCGGGAACGAGGCGTGCGAGCGCTTCAGCTTCTATGGGATGAGCACGATTCTAGTCCCTTATATGCAGCAATATCTATTCTGGCCACGCGCGCGCGCCGAGGGGGTCTATCACGACTTCGTCGCCGCGGCCTACATCATGACCGTCGTGGGCGCGTGGATTTCCGATCGCTTCTTCGGCAGATATCGAACCATTCTCTGGCTTTCCTATGGATACGTCGCCGGCCACGCAACGCTGGCGGCGATGGACGTCGCGCCCTCGGCGCGGGCCACCCTGCTCTTCCTCGGCCTGGCGCTCATCGTCGTCGGGCAGTCGGGCATCAAGCCCAACCTCTCCGCGTTCGTCGGCGACCAGTTCCGCAACGACGAAGGCCACCTGCTGGACCGGGTCTATTCGCTCTTCTACGTGGCCATCAACATCGGCTCGGCCGCCTCGCAGATCGCGACGCCGTGGCTGCTGGCCGGCTGCGCCTTCGGTGCGGCGAGGCTCTGCCAGAACAGCTCGATCGCCTGGGCGTTCGGCGTACCCGGAATCCTCATGGCGCTGGCGTTGATCATCTACCTCGCCGGGCGCGACCAGTACGTGAAGGTCCCGCCCTCCGGTCGCGATCCCAATTCGTTCGTCTCGGTCCTGCGCACGCGCCTCTTCGAAGGCACGGAAGCCGCGCGCGTGAAGCACGGCGAGGCCCCGCTCGCCGGCATGCGCTCGGTGCTGCGCATCGCGCTGGTCTTCCTCCCCACCGTCACCTTCTGGGCCCTGTATTTCCAATATGGCTCGTCCTGGTTCAACCAGGCCGAGGCGATGAACCGGGACGTCCTTGGCTGGCACATGGAATCCGCGCAGATGGAGGCGCTCAATGCCATCCTCATCCTGATCATGGTGCCCGCGTTTGCGTACCTGATCTATCCGGCGCTGGAGCGCGCCGGCATCCGCATGACGCTCCTGCGGCGCATGGTCGCCGGTATGTTCATCAGCGCACCGGCGTTTCTTTCCGCGGCGATGATCCAGCGCTGGATCGAGCAAGGTCAGCATCCGCACATCGGCTGGCAGGTGATTCAATACGTGATCATTTCCATCGGCGAGACGCTGGTGAGCGTGACGGCGCTGGAGTTCGCCTATACCCAGGCGCCGCGGAGCATGAAGGGGAGCATCATGAGCCTTTATACGCTCAGCATCGGAGGAGGCTCGTTCGTCACCGCTTGGGTCACCCGGCATGTCGAGTTCGCGAACCGGACCAACTATTTCCTCTTCTGGGCGGCATTCATGCTGGGCGGAGCCATCGCCTTCGCCATCATCGCCGCCGCCTACAAGCCGGTCGCTTTCGTCGCCGCCAACGACCAATCCGCGCCAGCCTGAAAAGCAAAGCGCACCACGGAGGCACGGAGTCCACGGAGAAGGCATTGGCTGAACCCGAAGCCACGCCCCACCTCGGCGGTGGCCCCGCGCCCAACCCAAACCCTCCGTGCCCTCCGCGCCTCCGCGTTGGCTTTAAATGCTGCTGACCTTACGCAATTCCACCGCCCTGCGGTAATGCCTCGCGGGTGAGGTTGCGGATCCCACTTTCGAGCACGACGATATCGTCCTCGATGCGCACGCCGCCCAGGGCGGACAGGGCTTCGACCAGCTTCCAGTCCAGGTCGGGCGAGCTGCGCAGCGGGGCCAAGAGCGCGTCGATGAAATAGATCCCCGGTTCGATGGTGAAGACCTGGTCCTTGGCAATGGTCGCGGTATTGCGCAAAAAGGGATTGTCCTTCCGCGGCGGCTGCAGCGCGCAGCCGACGTCGTGGACTTGAAGGCCCAGCGAATGCCCGAGGCCGTGCGGATAGAAGGCCCGGGTCACGCCCCGCGCCACCAGCTCGTCTGCAGGCAGCCTGGAGATGCCCGCCGCCCGCAGGACCTCCGCCGACTGCCGGTGCGATTCGTCGTGCAGCTCTTCATAGGGAAGGCCGATGCGCACCATCCCGCAGAGGCGCTGCTGCATGGCCTCCAGCCCCGCCACCATCTCGGCGAAGGCCGACGCTGCCGCCCCGCCTCCCTTCACCCAGGTGCGGGTGATGTCCGAGCCATATCCCGCAAAGCCCGCGCCCGCGTCCACCAGCATCGACTGCGCCGGCTGCGCCCGCTTCTGGTAGGCGATGTGGTGCAGCGTGGCCGCGTGCTTTCCCAGCGCGACGATGTTCTTGTAGGGCGTCTCGGCGTCGTCCTGCCGGGTGGCGCCGAGGAACGACAGGTGCAGATCGAGCTCCGCCCGGTCGCCCTTCTGGAAGAGCTGGCGCAGCTCGTCGTGGCCGCGGGACGCGCGCCGGTTGGCCTCGGCCAGGCATTCCACCTCATAGGCCGTCTTGCGCACCCGGAGCTGATCCAGCGCGGCGACCAGCGCCGGCGGATTGAGGGCGGCGTCCTTCAGGCCCAGCGCCGCCGCGGCGTGAAGATCATCGCCGACGAAGGCCACCCGCCCCGCCGGCACCAGCGGCGCTCCGGCGGAGACTTCGAAGGCGCTCCAGAAATGGTCGCTCTCCGGCGGAGCAGGCGCCTCCCAGATGTTGAGCTCGGCCGGCCGGAACAGCCGCGGCTTCTGCCCCGGGACGAAGAGCAAGGTGCAGCCCGCCTCCTGGAGCGGCAGCCAATGGTGGAAATGGGGCGTGGTGCGCAGGGGAAAGTAGTTGTCGTCCGCGAGGGTGCGCTTGAGCGGCGTTCCCGAGTGAATGAGCAGCGCGGAAAACCCGGCCGTTTCCAGCGCGGCGGCGGTGCCGCGGGATACCTGGGCGATATGCGCGCGGTGCAGCGATGCGAGGTCCATGGGACGCGCAGTATAAGCATTTTGTGGCAATCGTCCTCACAATAGGCTAGGAAGCGAGACCACCCGGCCAACAATCGAGCCCGGCAAGGAATACCAATGGCGAGACCGCCCAACCTTCACGGAATGCTGGATAAGTTTCTCGACCAATTCGCCTCGGTGGTCGCCGCGCGCGCCTCGGCAAAGCTCGCGGGCAAGATGGGCGGGGCGGCGCGGCGCGGGCGCAAGGGCGGCAAAGTCCGCATCTGCCCCTATCCGGGCTGCAAGAATCCGGGCAACGGGCCGCGCAACCGCTGGTTCTGCAAGGACCACGCGAAGTCGGTGCCGGTGCGGGAGCAGAAGCGCATCCTGGCCGAGCGCGCGCAGAAGGGCGGCGCCGCGCTGGTGGTCAAGGCGCGGACCCGGCGCACCAGCGCCAACAAGGGCCGCAAGCTCGACATGCACTGCCGCGTGGACGGCTGCAAGAACGAGTCGCGCGGGCCGCGCTTCGGGTTCATCTGCGACGACCACCGCAAGAAGCTCTCCGCCAAGGAGCAGCGGGACGCGCGGGAGAAGTGGAAGATGGCGCACGCGAAGAAGGCCGCGTAGACCACCTGCGGGGACACGATCCAGCAATCCTCAGGGGACACGATTGGATCGTGTCCCCGCAGTCTACGAGCCGTTCAGTCGCCTTTCGGGTCGTTCGCCGGCGCCGGAGTCCGCCCCGGCTGACCAGCGGCGCGCTCGAAGTCCCCCACCACCGCAAATCCGCCCGCGCCCAAAAGACCGGGGCGGGCCAGAGCCTGCGAGCAGGGCGCCGCCGGCAGGTTGGGCTTGGCCTCGAGACGGGCGCTGCGGATCCCGCCGTCCTGCACTTCGATCTGGATGCGGATCCGCGCCCGCAGCGCGCGGTCGGGCGACTCCTGCAGCGCCGCCGCCAGGCACCGCCGCAGCGCCGGGGCAACCGAGGTGAGGAGATCCTGCACCTGCGCATAGGAGACGGTGCCGGTCGCCTCCGCCACCCGCAGCTCGGCGCGGGTCAGGGCCAGCTCGGCTTGCTTCGCAGCCTCAAGGCCCTCGCCGCGGGCGAGCTGCCGGGCGTCCACGAAGTCGTCGGTGAAGCGCGCAGCAAAGCCCTCCGGCAAGGGCGAGAGATCCACCAGCTGCAGCGTCTCCGGATCGAGCAGCGCCTGCGCCAGGGAGGGCGCGCCCTCGCAGCGCCCGCCATAGCGCCGCAGCGCCGGCTCCACCTCGATGAGGCAGCGTCCGGCCGGCGCCATCACCTCGAGGTGCGTCGGCTCGCCGCTTGCGGAGAGTGCGGACGGCAGCGGGCCGTTGAGCTTCTGCGGCTCGAGCCGGAAGAGGCGCGCGTCGTCGTAGTGGACCTCGGCGGCGGCGAAGAGGGCAGCGGTCAGCCGCGTCCAGGCGTCGCGCCGGGCGCGGGCCAGATCCCAGTCGGCGCCCTTTTGCGCTTCCCTCTCCAGAAGTGCGGCGGCGAGGAGGCGCTCGCGATCTCCGCCCGCGGGAATGTCGGCCGCAAGCCCGCGCTTCTCCGCCTCGGCGGCGAGCAGCTTGCGGCGCACCAGCGCGAGGACGTGCTGCTGGATCCACCAGGGCGTATCGCTCTTCAGCCACGGAGGCAGCTTGCGCAGCGTCTCCTGCACCTGCGGGGTGGTGAGCGAGCCGCCGCGCCACCAGATGAGCGGACCTTCGACCGCGGCCAGCTTCACCGGCGGCGGCCGGGGGACCATCTGCGCGGGCAACACCTTGGCGCTGCCCTGCTCCGCCACCTGCGCCGGCGACGCTCCGCCCCCGAGGCCGCTGAAGACCAGCCCCACCGTCGCCGCCGCCACGCCCGCCCCCGCGAGCGCGGCCCGGGGCCATCTCCGCCCGCCCGCACGCAGCCGCCGCAGCGCCACCAGCGCTTCGCGCGCCGAGGAGAACCGCTGCGCCCGCCGCGGCGCCAGCAGGCGACGGAGCAAAGCCCGCGCCACGGGCGCCGACGGGAGCCGTGGAAGGCGCAGCTCGGGGCCGTCCATGAACTCCCAGGGCGCGGTGCGGGTGAGGAGGTGCAGCGCGGTGGCGCCGAGCGCGTAGAGGTCGCTGGTGAGGTCGACCTGCCCGGCCAGCTGTTCGGGCGGCATGTACCCGACCGTGCCGGCCAGGGTGCCGCTGTTCACGGTGCGGTCGAGGCTGCGGGCGACGCCGAAGTCGATGAGCGAGATGGCGCCGTCGCGGCGGCGGACCAGGTTGGCCGGCTTCAGGTCGCGGTGGATGAGCGGCGGCTGCAGGCCGTGCAGGTGGCGGAGGATCTCCAGCACCTGCTCGACCAGCTCGAGCACCTCGTCCTCGCTGTAGCGGCGCTCCTCCAGCTCCTGCTGCAGCGAGATGCCGTCGAGGTAGCGGTAGGCGAGGTAGAGCCGCGCCCGCGGGCCTTCCTCCTCCTGGAAGGCGTCCAGGTAAGTGGGCAGCTTCGGGTGGCGCAGCTCGCGGAGCATGCGCGCTTCGCGGGCGAAGGCGTCGAGCGCCTGGGCGTCGGGAGCGGTGGCGATGCTCAGCTCCTTGAGGACGACGCGGGCGCCGTCGGGAGCTTCGGCCAGATACGTCCGCCGCGCCCCCGCGCCGCCGAGCGACCGCAGCACCCGGAACGACGCGGCCAGGGCCGGCGCCCCGCAGGATTCGCAGCGGCGGCCGGCGAGCTTTGCGCCGCAGATGGAACAGGCGGTGGGGCGCTGCGGCCACCTCGACGAGGCGCGCCTCCGAAGGCGGCGGCGGCGGGGCAGACATTCCGGCGGGAGGGGCAGAGATCGCGACTGGAGGGGCAGACATCGCGGCGGGAGGGACAGAGATCGAGGCGGGAGGAGCCGACATCGCGGCGGAGCTCGCCGCTGCCGCCGCGGAGGTCTCGACGGCGCGGGCGGAGATCGCGGGCCCCCGGGCGGACCGCGAGGCCGGAAGGTTCTGCGGCGAGACGGGCTGGGCCCGGGCCTTGCCGACGACGCGCAGCGGAACCGGCAGCACGCTGGGCTTCACCTGCCGCCAGGCGTCGTCCTGCCGCTGCGCGAGGAGCGCCGCGAAATGCAGACCCGCAACGCAGGCCGCGAACGTCAGCGCGTGGTGCACGGCATCGAGCGCGGAGACGACGCGCCCGGCGAGCGGCACCAAGAGGCCGCAGGCCCAGAGCGGCACCGCGATGGCCAGCCCCGCGCCGAAGAGCCCGCCGAAGCCGCGGCTCCGCGGCATCGGCGCCCCGGCCTCGGCGGGATTGCTGCGCGCCCACAACTCCCGCAGCGGATGCTCGAGTCGCGGCTGCAGCAGGCGCGCGAGCGCGAGAGGCGGGAGCAGCTTTCCTCCGCCGGCGAGGGCCTGCGTGTTCTCGTCGGCGTGGCGCAGGAAGAAGGCGAAGGCAGCGATGGCGGCCAGCCCGCAGAGCGCGCCTGCGAGAGCCGGTCCGAGCGGCGCGCCTCCCCGCTGGATGGCCAGCAAGGAAAGCCAGAGCCCGCCCACCGCCTGCGCCGCCGCGATCAGCAGCGCAAGCCCGAGCAGGCGCAGCGCCGGACCCAGGCTTGCGAAGGAGCGGTTCCCGCCGTCCTGCATCGTCAGCGCCGCATCCCGCGCCGCAGCTCTTCCTGCGAGCGGCTCGTCTCCGACACCGAGCTGCGCAAGAAGCTCCCCACCGCGCGGGTGAGCAGCCAGAGGCCGGCCAAAAGCGCCACCACCGCGATGAC
The DNA here is from genome assembly GCA_025350525.1 of Deltaproteobacteria bacterium. GTDB lineage: Bacteria > Myxococcota > Myxococcia > Myxococcales > 40CM-4-68-19 > 40CM-4-68-19. The sequence continues at coordinate 2,404 of JANXXR010000188.1, read as the reverse complement.
CGTACGGCCGTGCCGGCCCCAGAAGGAGCCGGCGTCGGGCGCAGGCGGCGGCGCGACGCGAAGCGCCTCCAGCGCTGCCGCGTGGCGCTGGGCCTCCTTGGGATCGATCGCCATCCTTCGAGGGTACACCGAAGCGGAATTGCCGCGCGAACGCAGGCCGACTAGGTTGCCGCGCGATGCCGTTCGTCCTCGACCTCGAAGTCCAGCCCGCGGACATCGACCTGCTCGGCCACGCCTCGAACCAGGTCTACCTGCGCTGGGTCCTCGAGGCGGCGCTGGCCCACTCGACCGCGCTGGGCCTCGACGAGGCGGCCTACTTCGCGCGCGGGCAGGCGTGGGTGGTGCGCCGCCACGAGCTGACGTACCTGAAAGCAGCGCTCGCCTTCGACCGGCTCCGCGTCGAAACGCGCGTCGCCAGCATGAGCGCGGCCAGCAGCGTGCGTCGCACCCGCATCATCCGGCCGGCGGACGGGGCGGTCCTCCTCGAGGCAGTCACCGACTGGGTCTACGTGGAGATCCCGCGCGGCCGCCCAGCCCGCATCCCCACCGAGGTGCGGTCGCGCTTTCCCCTCGAGCCCGACTGACCCGGACCCTCACCAAAGCGAAAGCGCACCACGGAGGCACGGAGACCACGGAGAAAGATCGGGTTGGCTGGGGCCTCGCGCGCCCGCCTCGGTCCTGGCCCGCGCCAACCAGAAACTCCGTGTCCTCCGCGCCTCCGTGGTGCGCTTCTAATCCTTACTTCGTCTCCACCTCGCCGGCCGGAGAAGCGCAGCCCGACCAGTCGGAGCGGAGGCAGGCCGAGACCATTTCCCCCGCGCCTTGCGGCAGAGTGGCGGCGGCGTGCTGCACCGGAACGCCCAGCGCCTCGAACTCCTTCTTCACATCCCCCAGCTCCCGCAGGAGCACGTCGGTCCGCTCCAACAGGTAGCGGGCGGGCTTGCCCTCCCAGGAGAGGAGCGCGCCGTAGAGGTGGTCGGCGTGCTCGCGGATGCGCTCCTCGCCGGTGATGGCGCCACCCTCCTTGGTGGCGACGATCTTCTTCTTCACCGCCTCGAGCTTCGCGTCCAGCGCCGACAGCTGCGCGTCCTTGGGCGAGGCCTTCAGCTTGCCCTGCACCGAGGCCCGCGCCGCGTCGATCCGATCGACCAGGTCGCTCATCTGGTCGAAGAGCGCGTGCGCCTTCATGGCGGCGTCGAACTGCTCCTTGCGGTCGGCGGCGCTCCACGGCGCGCGCCGGTCGAGGCCGATGGGCAGCTTGCTCTCGTACACCTGCGCGCCCTTGGTGAGCCGCACCGAGAACGGTCCGGGCACCACCCGCGGCCCCTGCGAGCTCTCGAAGGCCACCGAGGCCGCCCGCGGCACCCGCGGGGGCTTCACCTGCATGGTCCAGGAAACGCGGTTGATGCCGCGGTGCTTGGTGGCCGGGATGGTGTCGAGCACCTTGCCGGAGGCGTCGAGCACCTCAAGCTTGATGGGCCCGTACTGGTGCCGGGTCCGCTGGTACCAGGTGATCACCGCGCCCGACGCCGGGTTCGCCCCGACGAAGGTGGCGTCGCCTTCCGCCCAGCCGCCCCGCGGCTGCAGGCGCTGCTGGGTGGGCCGCGAGGGCAAGAAGGCCGCGTCCTTGGCGAGCAGGCCCTGGGCGAGCGCGCGCAGGGGCGTGATGTCGTCGATGATCCAGATGCCGCGCCCGTGCGTGGCCAGCACCAGGTCGTTGTCGCGCCCCTGGATCTGCAGATCGCGCACGGCCACCGAGGGGAAGTCGCCGCCTTTGAACTCCGCCCAGCTCTTTGCGGCGTCGGTCGAGATCCAGAGCCCGAACTCGGTGCCGACGAAGAGCAGGTCCTTCGAGACCGTGTCCTCCCTGACGACGTGGGCATAGCCGCGCACGCCCTGCGCCGGCGAGACGATGCGGGTCCAGGACTTGCCGAAGTCGGCGGTCCGGTACACCCACGGCGTCATGTCCCCGAACGTGTGCCGGTCGAAGGCCGCGTAAGCGGTGCCCTTGTCGAAGCGGCTGGCCTCCACCCAGGTGGCCCAGGTCTCGTGCGGCATGCCCTTGAAGTTCTGGCGCAGGTTCGTCCAGCTCTTGCCGCCGTCGCGGGTCACCTGGACGTTGCCGTCGTCGGTGCCGACCCAGAGGACGTTGCCGTCGAGCGGCGACTCGCTGATCGAGTAGATGGTGGTGTGCTCCTCCGCCGAGGAGTTGTCGACGGTGACGCCGCCCGACTCCTCCTGCTTCTGCTTCTGCGGATCGTTGGTGGTCAGGTCGGGCGAGATGCGCTCCCAGTTGTCGCCCTGGTCGCGGGAGCGGAAGAGGAACTGCGCGCCCATGTAGAGGGTGCCCTTGTGGTTCGCGCTCGCCACCACCGGCGTGTTCCAGTTGAAGCGCAGCCGCTCG
>JANXXR010000164.1 GCA_025350525.1 Deltaproteobacteria bacterium | reverse complement strand
GCTGCGCGCGTCGCGGGCCGCCTCGCCCGGCGCCAGCACGAGGCCCATCTGCGCCGAGTAGTGCGCCAGGTCCTTGCGCAGCTCCTGCACGTCGGCGCGGGCGATCTCGCGCGCGCCGCGCACCAGCTTGACCGCCACGCGCAGGTCCGACAGGCCGCGCCGCTGGCGCGCCAGGTAGAGCGGTCCCTCCTTGCTGCGCTTGGCGACGCGGACGTCGCGCATGCCCATCTTGTCGAGCAAGGACGCGCAGAGCGCCTCGAACGCCGAGGTCTCGAGCTCGGCCACGCGCCGGCGCAGCGCACGGCCCACCGCGCGCCGCCCTTCCATGGCCAGCTGGGCGCCGCCCATGGGCCGCGCGCCGGAGTGCGGCGCCTTCGCCTCCGAGAGGTCCGGGATGGCCGAAGGCGGCGGGAACTCCACCAGCGTGACGCGCTCGCCGTCGACGATGAAGGCCGGCTTCCTGCCCGCCTCGGTGCGGCGACGGTTGTCCTCGAGCAGCGCCGCCACCAGCGAGGGAAGATCATGGACCAGGCCCTCGGAGAGCAGCTGCTTCTTGAGAAGCTCGGCGGCGAGCTCCGGCAGCGGAGCCCCCGACTGCCGCTGCGCCAGCGCCTCGAAGACCACCTCGGCGGGCGGCGGATAGCGGCGCTGTCCCTTGGCCCGCGCCTGGTCCTGGCGGCGGCGCTCGGCCTCCACCTCTTCGTGGCCCTCCTCGTGCTCGGCCTGCAGCTCGGCGAGACGGCGGCGCGCCTGCGCGTGAATGGCGCGCGGCTCGCGCTCGCGGGGGCGGTACTGCGGATCCTCGCTGTCGGCGGGCGCCGCATCCGGCACCACCGGCTCGACGATCAACTCCTGCGGCACGCCCCACTCGGGCAGCGCGAAAGTCCCGTCGGGCGCGATGGCGACGACCTTGCGATCCTCCTCGCGCTTGGCCATGGCCGCGAGGCGCTGGCCCATGGTGACTTCGGGATCCTGCCCGACGTGCGAGAGCAGGTTGTCCTTGAGCGCGACCTCGGCGATTTCCCTGAAATGAAGCGGCTTGCCCGCGCGCCGAAGCACTTCCACCGCAGCTTCCGTAAACGTCATGTGAATCTCCGTCGAGTGCCAGCGGGGCTATTGGAAGCTTCCCTCTGAGCCGCTCGAAAAAAGTCGTGAAAGCCTATTGAGTTGCGCGCGTGCTGTCAACGCACATAGTCTGGCGCGGTGATTCGGATCCGTCCCGGCCGCTCCTGGCGCATGAATCCCGTGTACGTCGAAGAGCTCCGCGCCCTCGACCCGCGGCGGGCGCGCGGCTTCACCGGTGCCGGCATCCTCGACGTGCTGGGCGTCGAGGTGGACGGCGTCGACATCGCCGCGGGCGTGGGCGAGGCCAGCGTCCTCTTGGCGGTGGACGAGCTGGCGCAGGCGCTCTTGCGCATCGGCGCCGGCGAGCCAGCGGCGCAGGCCACCATCGGGCAGGGCCCGGCGGAGCTGGTGCTGGAGGCGCGCGGCCCAGATTTAATGCTGACGCTGGTCTCCCTCGAGCCGCCCGCCCGCGTGGTCGCTTCTGGCCTGCTCGTCGATGCGCAGAAGATGCGCGCGGCCACGCTGCACGCGGCCCGCAGCCTGCTGCTCGACCTCTTTGCCATCAGCCCCGCGGTGAGCGATGCGCCCTTGGCCCATCGCCTGGGAGAGTCGTGCGCGGCGCTCTCGCGCAAGCCGCGCAAAGCGGCGCCGCGCTGGCCGGCTCAGGAGGTGGCCGCCAAGGCGATGGTCTTCGCGCCGCGCGGCAGGCAGGGCGCATCCTTGCAGATGCAACTGTTTCCCGAGACCATGGCGCGGCTGCGCGAACAGCCGGCGGTAAAGTTCGCGCCGCTCGCGCCCCACCTCGGCCACGGCTCGGTGGCGCTGACCCGCAGCGGAGCGCCGGGGCTGGCCTGCGAAGGCCCGCTCTACTTGCTGGTGCGGAATCTGGTGGCGGAGGCGGAGCGGCTGGTCGAGGCGTGGGAGGCGGGCGCCCGGGAGTTCGACTTCCGCTTCGGGCCACACCTCCTCTCCTGCGACCTCACCAGCGACCAGGTGCGCGCGCCCGGCTGGCGCAAGCCCGCGGAGCTGCCGGCGCTGCGGCTCGCGCAGCTGGTGGCGCTGCTCGCGCTCGGGTACGCCGGGGAGGCGCGGGACGGCGACGAGCCCGCCCGCGACCTGCGCGAGCGCGCACTGCAGCTCGAGCAGCACGGCAAGGACCTCGAGAGCGGCGACCTGCGGCGCGCGCCGGGCGCGGTGGCGGCGGCTCCCGCGCTGCACAAGGAGCCGCGGCAGGG
>JANXXR010000145.1 GCA_025350525.1 Deltaproteobacteria bacterium | reverse complement strand
GTGCGGGCCATCTCTTGGGGAACGCTCAACAACCCGGTTGCGACCCCCCTCGCCGAGACCCTCTTCAACGTGGGCCAGTTCTTCGGAGGCGACGACAACTACTACAAGAACACCTTCGGCAACCAGTGGCTGAAGCCCGGCTTCACGGCGCCGAGCGGAAACAACAAGCCGCTCTGCGTCTCCTGCCAGGTCAACGCTATCGTGCTCATCACCGACGGCGTGCCCGAGGGCGACAACAACCTGCCGCAGCCCTTCCTCAACGATCCGATCGGCTGTCCGGGCTGCGGCGCAATCGACGGCAAGGATCTGCTCAACGGGACCAACAACCTCCTTGCCGACGTGACCAACTTCCTCGCCACCACCGACCTGAGCACCAGCCTCACCGGCATCCAGGATGTCGTCACCTTCGTCATCGGCGTGGGTCTCAAGGTGCCGCTGCTCGATGACGCCGCCAGGTACGGCAAGAGCACCCAGGCCGTGAAGGCCACCAACGCCGCCGAGCTGCAGAACCAGATCGCCGACGCAGTGGTCAACATCGTGGCCCGCGCCACCGCTTTCTCCTCCACGGCCATCCAGACGCTCGAGGTCGGCACCGGCTCGACCGCCTTCGTTCCGCGCTTCGTCCCTGGCTCCCCGACCGACTCGATCTGGGACGGCCACCTCTTCCGCTTCGACCTCTTCAACGAGTTCGTCGCCGGCGTCGACAAGAACGGTGACGGCAAATTGGACGGCGTCTTCCTCGTCGACAAGGATGGCGACATCATCACCGAGGACGACAAGGGCGCCTTCCACAAGCTGAAGAACAACGCCCCGGCGGTCCCGATCTGGGACGCGGGCGCGCAACTCACCGCCACCGCGGCCGGGAGCAGGACCATCTACACGGCGATGTTCGACAGCACCAACAACGTCTGGAACACCATCACCCTGCCCACCTGGAACGGCGCGGGCTCGCCGCCGGCCAACTTCACTGCCCTGGAGAACTACCTGGGCCTCGACGGCACCAACGCCTGCGCGCAGATCCAGGGCAAGATGGCGACGCCCATCCCTGCGGCGTACCTCAACGCCTCGAGCGTCTTCGATCGCGATCACTGCGCCAAGGCCCTCCTCGACTACGTCACCGGCTTCAACATCCTCAACGAGCTCCCCAACACCAGCTCGGTGACGGTGAACCGCGCGCACATGCTGGGGGACATCTTCCACTCCTCGCCGGTGGTGGTGGACCCGCCGGTCGATCAGTTCATCTGCAGTCTCGGACTGCACTCGCAGTGCGTCTCGACGCTGTACGCCGACCAGAGCTCGAATGCGCTGGTGACGCCGACCTCGAGCGCGCAGTACACGGTGGGGACCCCCCCCAACACCAAGACGGTCGACGCCTACGAGAAGTACTGGGAGGACCACGAGTCGCGGCAGCGCGTCGTGCTGGTGGGCGCGAACGACGGCATGCTGCACGCATTCGACGCCGGCCTTCCGACCACCACCCCGCCGACCCTCAACGCCAACGTCGGCTTCCGCCAGGTGACCTACGGCGCCGGCACCGGCAACGAGCTATGGGCCTTCATCCCGCCCGACCAGCTTCCGCGCCTCTGGCTGATGATGCGGGACGGCCACCAGATCTACATGGACGGCGACATCATGGTGCGGGACGTCTGGGTCGACGGAACGAAGAACGACAAGGGAACTGGCGCCTACTCCAACCAGCCGCTGGTCAAGCAGGACGTCGAGTACCACACCGTCGCCGTCGCCAGCGAACGGCAGGGCGGCAACCACTTCGTCGCCCTCGACGTCACCGACACCACCGTTCCCAAGATGCTCTGGATCTACCCGCCTACCTGCAGCACCGACGAGCAGCAGTTCGGCCAGACCTTCGGACAGTTCTCGCCGCGGCCGCCCCCCATCGGGCCGCTCCTGCTGCAGACCAGCAACACGGCGGGCCCGACGAACTATGGCTATCCCCATACCGAGGAGCGGTGGGCCGTCTTTCTCAACGGCGGGCACAGCCCCTACAACGACCTCGGCCGCGCCGCTGCCATCGTCGACATCTACTCGGGGCAGGCTCTCTTCAAGGCGGCCTACAATCCGGCCTCAGCCGATCCCAAGGATCCCGCTCTGCAGATGCGCTTCGGGTTCGCCTCCACGGCTGCGCTGGTCGACTACGGCCGCACCGACAGCTTCGGCCAGGACGGCTTCTTCGACACCGCGGTGCTGGGCGACGAAGGCGGACAGATCTGGGCCTTCCGCTTCGGGGAGCCTGGCCACATCAACAGCAGCACCGGCCTGGTGGACAACTGGACCTTCGGTCGCGCCTACGAGCCCAACTCCTTTGCGCCCAACGATCCCCGCTTCCACCAGCCCATCTACACCGTCGCTTCCACCACCGTGGAAGAGGACAACGGGTGGCTGCGGGCCTACGTGGGGACCGGAGACCGGTCGCACGTGCGGTCCGCGGGAGCCGGCGATTGCCGGCCTGACGATCCGATGACCTGCATCTCCTCGGGTTGCACGGTGAGCACGGCGCTGACCCTCGACAACGGCAGTAACCACTACACCAGCACCTTCAGCAGCGGGGCCGGAACCAGCAGCTCCACCCCGGTGATGTCGTCGCCGACCCAGGTCCAGACGGTAGTCGGCGCCAATGCGTGCACCTTCGGGAACGCAACGGAAACGATCACCGTCTCCGCCTGCCCCAACGCGACCATGGCCTTCAACGAGCCGCTCGCCTTCACCTGTCCGGGCTCGCCGGCGAGCTGCACGGAGTCTTCCTTCAAGCAGCCGACGCCCAACACCAACCGCGCGGCTGCCAACAGCGCGCTCTTCGGAAATTCGTTCGCCTCGGTGGCCATCCTCGCCGACGCCACCGGCTCAACCCCGCACACGCGCCGCATCAGCCTTCCTGCGGACGCGGATGCCTACGACCAGGGCCGCCTGACCGGCTGCGGAAACGCCAGCTGCTCCGCCAACACTCCCTCCGCCAACATGTCCGGCGACCTGGTCGACGTCTCGGCAACTTCCGCGACCTCTTCCGCGGTGACGGGCGCCACCGCCGGCCGCAGCTCCGCAGGGTGGGCGGTCAAGTACCAGAGCATCAACAACTCCATCGACGAGAAGACGGTGACCAGCGCCACCATCCTCGGCGGCTGCGTGATCTGGAGCTCGCTCATCCCCGCCGGCGGCGCGGTGGGTTGCGCCTCGGCGGGCGCGACCATCGCGCCCTTCTACCAGGCGGATGCGCTCACGGGCGCGCCCAACTGCGGGTCGAGCTTCCTCAGCGGCGGCAACTTCGTCCGCTCGATTCAGCGCAACGTGCTCTCGCCGCCTCCCGAACCGGCTGCTGCGGTTGCCGTGGGAGCCGGCGGAACCTCGCTGCGCTTCTCCACCCTGGAGATCCAGCCGGGCGCGCAGGAAGTGACCCAGATGACCGTGAACACGTCGACCGAGATGCTGCAGATGATGTACTCGCTGCCGCTGACCGTCGACCAGCACATCTGCCGCCACGTCGACCCGACCAAGTGCCAGTAGGCAAAGGTCGGGAACGACAAAGGTATTTGTGAAGGGTTGAACCGGCCCTTTCTTCGCCTGGCATCCCGGGTGTACGATTCCAGCTTGGGAGGCAAAATGAATAGCCTGGTGACGGGTCTGGCGGTGGCGGTAGCGGTGATGTCCTGGACGCAAGCGGCCCATGCCGAGCACGACGACAACCAATGCAAGGCATCCTGTGGCGGCGGCGTCCAGCTCACCACGCTGCCGCCGGGCGACGCCCATTGTCCGACGGGCGGAGTCATGATCTCCACGCCTTCCTGTCCTGCCCGGGGCGACGCAGATGGCCACGATCGCGTCGGCGACCGCAAGGACGGCGTCGGCAAGAGCACCAGAACCGCGATCAAGGGCGCCGAACGCCGCCATGGCGAGGACGATCGCGGCGATGGGGACCGCGCTCCTCCTCCTCCGCCTCCTCCGCAGATCGCCTTTGTCTGCAACGGCGCCGCGAACACCGGCGGCGGCGGCGGCGATGCCTATACGACGAGCAACAGCGGCGTGGACGTTCCCGCTCGCGCACCGGCGCCGACGCCGGTCGCGACCCTGGTGCTGCCGGCGGGCAACTATGTGGTGAGCGCGAAGGCCCAGCTGTCGCATGCCGGCGAAGGCGGCGCGGGCGAGATCGACTGCACCGTGACCGCACAGACGGCGGCCATCGACGTCGACCGCCAGCGCGTCACCGTGCAAGGGTTCGCCACCACTGCCCTGCTCGGAGGGTTCAGCACCGCGACGGGAGACACCTTGACACTCCAGTGCAGCACGCCCGAGACCTTCGCCGGCCGGGTCGCCAACGCGGAGTTGGTCGCGCACAAGGTCTCGACCCTGTTCTCCGACGGCGTGCCCACGCCGACCGCGGCGGTGAAGCACTAGCAGCTCAGAAAAGCTTCTGGTGCAGCCAGGCCCTGAGGGTCTCGAAGTCGAACGGCTTCTGCAGAAAGAGAGCCCAGGGCAGGTCGGTGCTGGCAGGGGTCCGCGGCGCCGAGCTGATCAGCACCACCGGCACCTTGCGCAGCGCCGGGACCTTGCGCATGGCGCGAAAGAGCTCGCTGCCGGTCATGAGGGGCATCATCTGGTCGGTGACGAGCGCGTCGGGCGTCTGCTTGCGCAGGATCTCCAGCGCCTGCTGCCCGTCGGCGGCGGTGAGGACCTGGTAGCCCTCGTGCGAGAGGAGCATGCGCAGCACCTCGACGATGCCGTACTCGTCGTCGACAAGAAGGAGGGTCTTCACGGCGCCTGTCCCTTGCCGCGCTTCCCGCGCCCGACGCCCGCTGCGGCCGCGATCCGAACGGCGCGCCGATCTCGAGCCCGCCCGCGCCGATGGTCAGCTCGCGCACCTTCTGGTCGTGCGCGCCCTCCCGCGTCTTGATCACGGCCACCGCCCGCCGCAGCTCGGAGTCGACCTCGACCTGCCGCAAGAGGATGATGTTCTCCGCCACCACGCCGGGAAGTCCGCGCAGGGGCAGCCGCACCTGCGGCTCGATGTACTCGCGCGTCTCGCCGGTGATGACGGTGGTCACGCCGAGGCCGCGCAGCTCGTTGGTGAGCGCCTTGAAGAAGTGGGTGAGGCGGTCGGGCCTGGAGAGCAGCTCCTCGAAGCCCGCCAGGCCGTCGATGACCAGGCGCTTGACCCCGCTCTTCTGCACGCGCTCGAGGAGCCGCTCGGCGAGGGCGTCCATGATCAGCTCGCCGGCGGGCTGCCAGATGACCTCGAAGCCCTTGCCCTCGTGCGGGCTGAGCTTCAGGCCCAGCTCGTCGCCCTTGCCGAGCAGGCGCGCGGGCGACTCGAAGAAGCCGAAGTAGAGCGAAGGCTCCTTGCGGGCGAACCCCTCGGCGAGGAAGTGCAGCCCCAGCATGGTCTTGCCGGTGCCCGAGGCGCCCAGGATCAGGGTGGTGGTCCCTTCGGCAAAGCCGACGCCGGTCATGCGGTCGAGACCGGCGAGACCGGTGCTGAGCCGCGCCTTGCTGACCACCGGCGCCCGCGTGGGAAGCGCCAGCCGCGCCTCGAGCCGCGGGTAGAGCCGGATGCCGTCGTCGTCGATGTCGAAGAAGTGCACGCCGCGCAAGAACGGCCCGCCGCGGAACTTGGTCACCACCAGCTCGCGCACCGAGCGCACGCCTTCGAGGTGGTCGCGCAGCTCGAAGAGGCCGTCCACCATGGTCCGCGCCGGGTAGCCGATGTCCTCGGAGGAGCTGTCGGTGAGCAGCACCGCGGTGCAGCCGGTGAACTCGAGCAGCACGTTGAGCTCGTGGATGAACTGCTTGAAGTCGGTGTGCGAGGTGGCAAAGGAGCCGACCCGCGCCAGCCCGTCGACGACCAGCAGGCTGGCCTTGTGCCCGCGGATCAGCTTGGACACCATGACCAGCAGGCCTTTGAGGTTGTCCTTGCGCAGCACCGGGTAGCCGCTCACGTAGTGCAGCGACTCGGAGATGACCTTCGGATCGAAGAAGCGCATCCGCTGCAGGTGGCTGAGCATGCGGCCGTGCGATTCGGAGAGCAGGGTGATGTAGAGGGCTTGCTGGCCGCCCTCGACGTGGTGGAAGCAGAGCTGGTTGCCGAGGATGGTCTTGCCCGAGCCGGGGGCGCCCGCGACCACGTAGCTGCCGCCTTGCATGAGCCCGCCGTCGAGGACCACGTCGAGCTCGGGAATTCCGGTGGTGAGGCGGGGATGCGGCGCTGGACTCTTCGGGCGCGTCACGTCGGCACCTCTCTCGCGGGTGGCCGCCGAGGCGTCTTCCTGGGCAGCTGCACGGAGAAGATGGAGCCCGCTCCGGGTGCGCTCGTCAAGCCCGTCGTGCCGCCCATCGCCTGCGTCATCCGCCGGACCAGCCACAGCCCGATGCCGAGGCTGGTGCCCTGCTCGATGGGCGCCGCCCGCTCGAACTTCTCGAAGATGCGCTGCTGATCGGCCGGGGCGATGCCGATGCCGCGGTCCTCGATCTGGAAGCGCAGGGTGGTCCGGGAGCCCCGCAGCGAGAGCGAGATGGGGCGGCCGTGGCCGTACTTCATGGCGTTGGAGAGGAGGTTCGAGAAGATCTGGTCGAGGATCTCGCGGTCCCAGCTGCCCAGCAGGGGCCCCGGGTCGCGGAAGTCGGCCTTGCAGCGGCGCCAGGCCAGCTCGTCGGCGTTGCGGGCGAGCACTTCGCGCAACACCGCGGTCGCGTCCACCGTCTCCAGCTTGAGGGGGAACTGGCCCGCGCCCGGCCGCGCGCTGTCGAGCATCCGCCGGTTGAGGGCGATCAGCCGCGAGATCTGGAAGTCCATGGCGCCGAGGCGGGGCACGTCGTGGCCGCGGGCGGCGCTCTCGCCCAGCATGGCGTGTACCTGTAGCGCAAGGGCCCCCAGCGAGTTGCCCAGCTCGTGGGCGGCAGCCACCACTACGTCGTCGCGGAGCTGGACCTCGTGCTGCAGCCTCGCCCGGACGCGGGCGCCCGCGAGGGCTGCGGACGCGTGCGCGGCGAGCACGGCCAAGGCCCACTCGAACGACGCCTCCGGCAGCGGGCCGGTGAGGAGCGCCAAGGCGCCGAGAGTGCTGCCGCCCTGTTCCAAAAGCGCGATCCGGATCGGGCTTCGCCGGGCGGCATGGGGCCCAGGGCCCAGCAGCGCCTTCACCTGCTCGAGCAACCGGTCGGGAAGTCTGGGCGGGTCCGCGGACCCTGCCTGGGCCGCTTGCGCGAGGTGCACCTCTCCCGCCTCGCCGCGCAGGAAGATCCAGCAGGCGCGGGCCAGGCGCCCGGTCGCGAGCTGCGCCACCTTTCCAAGCAGATCCTCCTCCTGCTCCACGCCCTGGAGGACGCCCAGGAGCCGCTCGACAAAGTCCAGCCGCAGACGCAAGTCGCTCGACGCCGCGGGCCGATCCCGCATCAAGGTGGGACCGCGGACGCGACGGTCACGCCGCGGAGTCGACCGGCAGGAGCCCGAGGCTGGCCGCCAGCCGCACCAGGTCCACGGCGGAGTGCGCGCCCAGCTTGTGCAGGATGCGGGCGCGGTGGGTCTCGACCGTGCGCTTGCTGATGTGCAGCTGGTCGGCGATGGCAGTGGTGATCACGCCGCCCACGGTCAGGTCGAAGACCTCCCGCTCCCGGCGGGTGAGCTTGACCAGCGGCGACCCGAGCTCCGCCGGGACGGCACCCAACGACGGCGAGAGATAGCTCTGGCGGCTCACGACCGCGCGGATGGCGGCCACCAGCTCGTCGCCGGGCTGGTCCTTGGTGGCGTACCCGAGAATGCCCAGCTCGAGCGCCTGCGCCACGTGAGTCCGGTCGCGCAGCATGGTGACGGCGAGGATGCGCTGCCTGGGACGCTGCTTGAGGAGCCTGCGCCCCACCTCGAGGCCGCTCTCGTCGGGCAGGGAGAGATCGAGCAGCACCACGTCGGGCTCGGTGGCCGCCACCACCCGGTAGGCCTCGGTGGCGTCGGACGCCTCGGCGACGACTTTAAGGTCGGGCTGCCGGGCGAGCAGCGCGGCGAGTCCCTCGCGGAAGAGGCGGTGATCGTCGATGAGGGCCAGGGTCGTCTGCATGTTCTTCCCCGGTGCTGTCGATCTCAGGAGGCCATGCACACCATGCGCGCTTTTCGTCCAAAGCGGAAGGGTCGGGAAAAGGAGCGCCCTCGACGGGTGCTTCCTCGCGCTGCTGGCAGCATGCGGTCCGTTGAGCCCGTGGGTGACGCCGCGCCGTTGCCGCGTTGAAAGTCCTGCGCGATAAGAGCAGCCATGATCGCACTGCTCCTCGCCGCCGCCGCCGCCGCGCCCGACGCCTGCGCCCTTCTCGAAGGTCCCGAGATCGCCGCCGTCCAGGGCGAGACGCCCACCGAGTCGAAGCCAGGCGCGAGCGACCAGGGCGCGCTGCAAGTCAGAAGCTGCGTCTTCGTCCTGCCGACCTTCGCCAACTCCGTGTCGCTGGAAGTGACCCGCAGCACAGGCGGCGAGGCGCGCCGGCGCTGGAAGGAGCTCTTCCATTCCCGAGAGCGGGGAGAGGAGTGCGAGAAGGTGCCCAAGCGCCGTGTGCCGTCGCTGGGCGACGAGGCCTTCTGGCTTCCGGAAAAGCCGAGCGGCGCGCTCTACGTGCTGCGCAAGCAGGCGCTGCTGCGCCTCAGCATCGGCGGCCCCGACCCGCGCCACGACAAGCTCGCGCGGGCCAGGGCCCTGATGAAGAAGGCGCTGGGGCGCCTCTGATCAGTCGCCGCTGCGGCGCCGCTGTTCAGTCGCTGTTGCGTTCGTCGCAGTTCAGGTCGCCGCTGACGCCTTCGGAGGCGGTGCCGGAGCACCACTCGCCGCCGCCGGTGGTGTCGCCGCCGTCGCCGCCGGTGCCGAAGGCGGTGCCGTCGAAGGCGGCGTAGAGGCCGCGGCCGCCGACCTGCCGCGCAATGGTGGCGAGCGCGTCTTGCGCGGTGGCCGGCCCGGTGGTGGCGTTCTGGGTGGGATCGTTGACGCAGCTTCCAGTGCAGCCGTCGGCGTAGCCGATGAGGACGCGGCCGATCCTGTCGACGGTGATGTCGTTGAAGTCGAGCAGGTTGCGGCAGGGGTTGCTGCCGCCGCCGTTCCAGATGCAGCCGCGCTGCACCGGATCGGTGGGCGTGACGTCGGCGGTGGTCCAGGTGCGGCCGCCGTCGTAGGTGAAGCTGTTGTAGAGGTGCCAGACGCCGGTGAAGTCCGCCGACTGCGGGTCGCCCGAGGTCGGCGTGCCGAGGAAGGCGAAGGAGGCGCGGTTGTCGTCGCCGGCCATCACCTCCGCGAAGTCGGTGTTCTGGATGCCGAACGGCGTGCCGGCGTCCTGCGACTTGGTCCAGTGCAGGCCGTGGTCGCGGCTGGTGGCGATCTTGGGGTGGCCGTCCTTGTTCACGTAGCCGAAGTAGAGGGTGTTTCTCGCGCCCGCGAACACCGACGGGTCGCCGCCCGCGCCGGGCGTCTCGCCGTCCGGAACGGTGCGCACCACCCAGGTGAGGCCGTTGTCGCCCGAGACCACGAACCCGGGGCGGCTGACGCCGGCGGCGTCCTTGCAGTTCTTGTTGGGAACGTAGGCGGTGCCGTCGGGCGCGACGCGGAGGTGGCCGTGCAGGCCGCCGCAAGTGCCGGGCGCGCCGGGGACGTCTACGCCGCTGGGAGTGGTAGTGAAGACGTAGATGGGGATGCCCGGACCAAAAGTAAGGCCGCCGTCGTCGCTGCGGGCGCAGAAGGCGGTGACGATGCTCTGCGAGCAATAGTAAATGGCGTGCGGATAGGCAGTGCGCGTGACCGGCGCGGGCGCGGCGTAGTTACCTCCGCCGATGGTCTGGTGATCGACGCCCGCCGGCTGGCCGGAGCCTTGCGTCGGCAGCCAAGTGTTGGCGTCGTCGTCGGTGAACGAGGTCGAGCTGGTGGCGCCGAGCAGCTGCGATTCGAAGGTGCGGTTGGTGCCGCCAAAGTGCCCGTCGTCGGTGAAGAGGATGGGGTCGAGGCTGGCGCGGGCGAAGGGCGACCGCTTGTCCTCCCAGGTCGCCGTCGCCGGCTTGACCGCGTCGTTGAAGGTCACGCGCAGGGTGTGGTTGCCCGCCTGGATGAAGGTCTTCCCGGTGCTCCAGTTGACGCCGATGGACGGCTCGCCGGCGCCGTGCTGGCCGGCGCTGGTGGCGGGCGGGATGTTCTCCGGCGCCGGGTAGTTGATAAAAATTGCCACCCCGGGCGCGGGCGGCGGGGGCGGCGGCGCCGCGGGCCGCGGCGTGCTGGTGAGGGTGATGACGGCGTGGGCGGCCGTCGGGACGGGGGCCGTGGCGGCGACCGAGCGGATGTGCCAGACGCCGTCGATCGGGTCGGTGAGCGTCAGGTCTTCTTCTCCGGCGCCGGTCGAGGTGTCGTCCGGGGAGCCCGGCCCGTGGTCGGCGGCGCGCGGGCTGATGGCGAAGACGTCGAGGTCGGTCGCCACCGTGCTGGTCCAGGTATACTTAATCGTTACCTTGACGGTATTGGTCGCGTAATAGGTCGCCGCCGGGGCCGGCAATGAAATGGTCAGGTCGAAGTTGTCGCAGATGCCCGGCGGGCAGATGTCCTGGATGCCCACGTTGGTGAAGGTGCCGGCGACCACCGGCGCGAAGTCTGTCGAGACGGGGCCGGAGGTGGGGCTGACGGTCCCCGCTGCGGGAGTCGATGCGCGCGCCTTGCCGCTCGGAAGCAGCGCAAGCGCGGACAACAGCAGGAGAGGCAGGATTCGCCGCATCGACAGGCGCAGGTTTCTCATGTGCAGGGGACCTCCAGAGGACGCGAGGGCGTCCTTGCAGAAGTCCAAAAGTTGGCAGCCGGGGCGGAACGGTCAAGGCGGAAAAGGCTTTCCCAAACGACCAGGGGAACGCTGGCAAAAGGAAGACGGGCGCGGGCGCGGGCGCCCGCAAAATCGAAGGCCCCTGTTCCGGGTGGAAACAGGGGCCTTCAAGGGAGTGAGAGCGGAAGGAATCGAACCTTCAACCTATGGATTAAGAGTCCATTGCTCTGCCAATTGAGCTACGCTCCCTCAGTTCGCGGGCCGCGCTGTGTATCCGTTCGGCGCGCGGCCTGTCAAGCAAGTTGGGGTGGCTGACGGGACTCGAACCCGCAACACCTGGAGTCACAGTCCAGTGATCTACCATTGATCTACAGCCACCAGAGACGATGCCTAAGCTTCGGGCGGGCGCAATCTACACAAGGCCCAAGCCCTGCGCTACTGTCATTCGCCGGCACGCGCCCATAGCTCAGTTGGATAGAGCGCCAGCCTTCTAAGCTGGATGCCGCAGGTTCGATTCCTGCTGGGCGCGCCAGTTGCCAGGCCTTCCGGCGCGGGCTTTCCAGGAAGAGTCGGGGCGAGAGGATTCGAACCTCCGACCTCCTGCGCCCAAGGCAGGCGCGCTACCAGGCTGCGCTACGCCCCGCGGGAGCGGCGACGGGAACTACACTGTTTGTCCGGGCCGCGCAAGATCTTCAGAGCGCGCCGTCGCGAGCCAGCCGCTCCAGCAGCGGCTGCAGCCGGGCGAGGGCGCGGCCGCGGTGGCTGAGCCGGTTCTTCTCTGCGGGGTCGAGTTCCGCCAGCGTGCGTCCGGGCGTCTCGAGCGGCAGGAAGAGCGGGTCGTAGCCGAAGCCGTTCTGGCCGCGCGGCCCGGGCGCGATGCTG
>JANXXR010000139.1 GCA_025350525.1 Deltaproteobacteria bacterium | reverse complement strand
ATCTCGCTTTGCAGAGTGAGAACCCCACTTTTCCAACTCGATTCCGAACTCACGAAGAGGGGTTAAACTCGTTCATCAGGCGCAAACAATTACAGTCACATCAAAACGCACTTAGGTCAACCGGTGTCGGACCGCTGTGGTAGTTGCGGTGAAGGAGGCGTCATGGAGAACGGGAAGAGGCGCGGCCGCGCCGGCGCTGGCGTCCGATCATACAGCTGGACGGATCTCGTCGCCGAGGGAGAGGAGAGGCCAGCAGTCGACGATCGGATGGTTGCACTCGTGGGTGCGTTCAACCGGGCTCAGCAGATCATTGTCGAGCTAGAGAACGCATGCGAGAGCATCCAAGGCGTTACGTGGGCGCCGAAGGGGGCGAGACCGCCAATCGAGCTGCGGCTTGCGCAGGCGAAGAAAATGGATGAGATCTTCGCCGCGTTCTACAGCCAAGCGAGCCTGGCGGGCGTGGCGCGGACCGTCTTTCTGGCTCACTTGCGCACGACCGCCCATGGTGCCGCACGCCCCAGCGGCGCGGCGGTCCACGAGGCATTCGGGCACCAATTTCCAGAGTACGCCCGCCGCTTGACCGCTGCCGATGTGGATGCACTGCTGGAATCGCGCCGAGGGCGCGGCAGGCCGCGCGGTACGGCGGTGCCACCGCGAACGCAGACGAACGCAATGCTAGATGCGATTAAAGGGAGAGGATTCGAATTACCTGAGTTCCAACGGCTGCTCGTTGATGCGTACAGGAAGATGGGGATCCCAGCCTCGGTGGAGAACATGAAAGAGGTGCTCCGTCGCCCGCGCCACAGCGTGGGCATTCCATTGACGGAACAGATGGCGCGTCGCCAGAAGCGGAGCGCAAAGAAATAGGTGGGCAGGCTGCCAGGTTTTTTTGGGTTCGGCGTCATTTTAGATACTGGAGGATGACCAACTCCAAAACTCGAACCAGTCTACCGCAAACTCATCCACGCGAAAAGGCCGCGTCGAGCGCCGAGCCGGCCGCAGTGTGGCTCCCGCTCACCGACCTGAAGCCGTGGGACCAGAATCCGCGCCACAACGCAGACGCCGTCGCCAACGTCGCCGACTCGATCCGGCGCTTCGGGTTCGGGGCTCCCATAATCGCTCGGCAGGCGGACAGGCAGATCATCGCCGGCCACACACGTTGGCTGGCGGCTAAGAAACTCGGCCTGACGCACGTGCCAGTGCGGCTCCTCAATCTCGACCCCGCCGACGCGCAGCTCCTGGCGTTGGCAGACAACAAGCTGGGCGAGATCGCGGAATGGGACGAGACCGGTCTGGCCCGCGTGCTGGCGGACCTGAAGGCGCAGGGCGTGGAGGTGGGGGCGAGCGGGTTCGAAGAAAACGAAATCGACCGCCTGCTGGCGGAGCTTAACGCCGGCAACCTGGCCGACGTCATCGAGCAGCCGGTGCCCGAGGTGCCCAAAGTCGCCAGAAGCGTTCGCAGCGAGGTGTACCAGCTTGGCCCGCACCGCCTGATGTGCGGCGACTCTACCAGCCTCGACGACGTCCTCAAGCTGATGGCCGGCGAACGCGCCGTACTCATGGCCACCGACCCGCCGTATCTCGTCGACTACACCGGCATGGACCACCCGGTGAGCGCGGCGAAAAAGGCGAAGAAGAGCTTCAAGAGCCCGAACAACAAGAAAGGGGGGTGGGACGCCTATGTCGATCCGGCATCCAGCGTAGGGTTTTTCTCGAGCTTTATCCGCGCCGCCCTCGACCACGCGCTCATCGAGAATCCACCCGTCTATCAATGGCACGCCTCGCGTAGGCAGGCCCTGGTCGAGGCAGCGTGGACGAAAAATGGCTTGCTCTGGCACCAGTCGATCATCTGGGCAAAGTCGCGGCCGGTGATGACGCACTCTCATTTCCTTTGGGCGCACGAGCCGTGCGCCTACGGGTGGATCGAGGGGAAGCCGCCGCCGAAGCGGCCGCCGGTCAGCGGGGAGCACACCACGGTCTGGACCATCGATGGTGAGAACGACGGGATCCACCCAACGCAAAAGCCGCTGGAGATCTTCACTCGACCGATCAGTTACCACACGCAAGCGGGCCAAGTCGTCTACGAACCGTTCAGTGGGTCGGGCACTCAGATCATTGCGGCCGCGAAAACAGGGCGCCGTTGTTACGCGATTGAGCTCGCGCCAGAATTCGTCGACGTTGCGCGAATCCGCTGGACCAACTTCGCGCGTGCCGCCGGCATCGAGCCCGGCCCGGGCGCACTGAGCGAGAGTGATGTGCGAACCCGCACTAAAACGTCAACCAAACAAACAGACTGTACTGGAGGGAAGTGATGGCCGGAGGGCGTCCCACAAAACTGACGTTGGAACTGCAGCACACCATCTGCGACGCAATCCTCGCCGGGAATCACCTCGTGTCGGCGGCCGCGCTCGCCGGCATCAATAAGACGACGCTACATGCCTGGCTAAAGCGCGGCGCCCGAGAAGCGAGTGGCGTCTTTGATAAATTCCTAATCGCAGTCAAACAAGCGCAACAGGAGGTGAGGGCGCGGGGTCGCGCGCCGATACCCATGCAGATAAAACTGACAACCGAAATACAGCAGAAGATCTGCGATGCAATTCGGGCGGGCAATTTCCTCGTGACGGCAGCGGTGTATGCGGGCGTAGGCAAGACCGCACTGCATGAATGGCTAAAGCGCGGTGCCAACGAGGATAAGGGTATCTATCGCGACTTCGTTGCGGGAGTGGAGAAGGCAAACGCCGATGCGGAAACCCGCGCCGTGTTGCTCGTCATTAAGTCTGCGAGCGCAGGCTCCCTGCAAGCGTCGACCTGGTTTCTCGAACGCAAGTTCCCCCATCACTGGGGCCGACGCGACAAGCTCGACGCCACGATCAAGGGAGCGGTCGCGCACGTCAACCTGAACCTGATGGACCTGTCCGTTCTCACTGATGAGGAGCTTCATGCCTTCGAAACACTCAATGCGAAGATTGTTGCAAGTGGCCATGGATCCAACGAGGGCGGTGAATCTGGCTCGGGCGGAGAAAGCGCGGCGTAGCTTTCACGAATTCGTCCGGCAGGCGTGGCCCATCATCGAGCCGGCCACGCCCTTCTGCGACAATTGGCACATCGGCGCGATCTGCGAGCACCTCGAGGCGGTCACCCGCGGCGAGATCCAGCGCTTGCTCATCAATGTCCCGCCCGGCCACGCCAAGTCCATCCTCGTCAGCGTCCTGTGGCCAGCGTGGATCTGGACCTTCAATCCCGCGTGGCGCGGCCTGTTCGCCAGCTACGCCTACGACCTGGCCGAGCGCGACTCGGTTCGCTGCCGCACCTTGATCCGTTCCGATTGGTACCGCGGGTTCATGGAGGCAGGTGGTTGGAAGATCGTCGACGATCAGGACAGGAAGGGGTACTTCGTCAACTCGGCCTCGGGCTTTCGGTTCTCGACCAGCATTGAAGCTCAGGCCACCGGCTGGCGCGGTGACGCCGTGGTCGTTGACGATCCACTTTCGGCGAAGGAGGCGCCTTCGCTGGCGAAGCGAAAGGAGGCGATTCATTGGTGGGACCTGGTCATGTCGTCGCGGCTGAACGACATGGAGCGCGGCGCTCGCGTGATCATCATGCAGCGCCTGCACGAGGAAGACCTTTCCGGGCACGTTCTGGAGCAGGGCGGCTACGAGCACCTGAGGATGCCGTCAGAGTTCGAGGCCGAAAATCGTGCCCTCACGTTCCGCACTTCCGGTGGCGAGCGGGTTGAGCTCTGGCGGGACCCGCGTACCACGGAGGGCGAGCTGCTCTTTCCGGCGCGCTTCCCGAAGAGCGTTCTCGACCAGGCGAGGAAGGACCTCGGCTCGAGCGGCTACGCCGGACAGCACGACCAGCGGCCCACTCCTGAGCGCGGGGGGATGTTCCAGCGCCCGTGGTGGCGCTTCTGGCGCCGCGGGGGATCATTGTCCCCTGAGCGCTGTCCGCGCCCTCGTGGATGCTGGGAAGGACCGGCCACTGTGCTGCCTCCGCTCGACAAAACGATCATCTCCCTCGATGCCGCGTTCAAGGCGACGGACTCGAGCGACTTCGTCGTCTTTCAGGTGTGGGGTGCGAAGCAGGCAGACCGATTCCTCCTCACGCAGGTCCGTGCTCGGATGAGCTTCAGCGAGACGCTCGCAACCTTTCGGCGCTTGGCTGGCGAATGGCCGACCGCGTGCCGCAAGCTCGTCGAGGACAAGGCCAACGGCTCGGCGATCGTGAACACGCTCCAGCACGAGTTCTCCGGCATCATCGCCATCAATCCAGAAGGCGGAAAAGAAGCGCGCGCTGCCGCCGTACAACCGGCGATCGAGTCGGGCAACGTGTATCTGCCGGAGGGTGTCCCTTGGCTCGACCAGTTCATCGGGGAGTTCTCGACGTTCCCGCGCGGCCGCAACGACGATCAGGTCGATGCGCTCACCCAGGCGCTGATCGACCTCGCCAGCTCCATGAGGGCTCTACAGCGCTTCGCTTGGTTGTCCACATCGTAGTGGCGCGCTCGTCGCCGGGACCGTGCGCTTCCGCCAACGTTATGGGCCGAGCGGTTTCCAATGCTGGGGATAGAGATTGAACGGACACTGTGGCGATGGGAGCGCCACAAGCGTCCGAGCGCAATTGGCTGTTCTCGGGCCTTGCTAGTGTCTTGAAACAGAGCGTCCATGCCAAGAGCCGCGGGGTTGTCCGCGGAACGGAGGCAAGGATGGAAAAGGCAGAGGAAATCAAGGGAGCGGCATGCCCGCCAGGCGATGTGGCGATGCAGTTAGCTGCACTTCAAAAGATGACCATGACCGAGCTGAAGGAGAAGTTCCGAGAGCTGTACGGCCAGCCGCCGCGGTCCCACAACAAGCCCTATCTGCAGAAGCGGCTGGCGTTCCGCGTGCAGGAGTTGGCGGAGGGCGGGCTGTCCGAGACCGCGCTCGCCAAGATCGCCGAGCTTGGCGCCAAGCTGCCGGAGAGATGGAAGCGGCGGCATTCGCCGACTCCTTCCACATCGGAGCCGGAGCGTGACTCGCGGCTGCCAGCCGCTGGCAGCGTCTTGACTCGCATCTACCAAGGACGCAAGCACCGCGTCGCCGTGCGCGATGACTGCTTCATCTACGGCGGGAAGGAATTCAAGAGCCTCTCGGCGATCGCGAAGCGGGTCACGGGGACCGCCTGGAACGGCTTCCTCTTCTTTGGCATTCAAGCGCGCTCAGGGGCAAAGAAGTGAGGCGCCATCCCCAGGAGGGCAACGCCACTGGTGAGAAAAGGCGGTGTGCGGTCTACACGCGGAAGTCGACCACCATGGGGCTCGAGCAGGAATTCAATTCTCTCGATGCGCAACGCGAAGCATGCGTCGCGTACGTCGCAAACCGCGGTGACTGGCGGCCGGTCGATGAGCGGTACGATGACGGCGGGTTCACTGGCGCCAACATCGACCGGCCCGCCTTTCAGCGACTGCTCGCTGACGTCGACGCTCATCGCATCGACATCGTGGTCGTCCACAGGGTCGATAGGCTCTCGCGGTCGCTGCTCGACTTCGCCAAGGTGATGGAGCGATTGACCGCCTCGGGCGCTTGCTTCGTATCGGTCACCCAGAACTTCTCCACTGCCGACGCGATGGGCCGACTCAC
>JANXXR010000117.1 GCA_025350525.1 Deltaproteobacteria bacterium | reverse complement strand
GCAGGTGGTGCGAGTGGAGCACCTGGCCCTCGCAGATCAGCACCGCCCGCTCGACCGCGTTCTCCAGCTCCCGGACGTTGCCGGGCCAGTGGTAGCTCATCAGCATGTCGATGGCGGGAGTGGAGATGCGCTTGATGCTCTTGCCGTGCTGCCGCGCGAACTTGAGCAGGAAGTGATCGGCGAGCAGCACCACGTCGGGCAGGCGCTCGCGCAGCGGCGGGACGAAGATGGAGAAGACGTTGAGCCGGTAATAGAGGTCCTTGCGGAAGGAGCCCTCGGCGACGGCGGCCTCGAGGTCCCGGTGGGTGGCGGCGATGAGGCGGACGTTGAGCTTGATGGTCTCGGTGCCGCCCAGCCGCTCCATCTCGCGCTCTTGCAGGACGCGCAGCAGCTTCACCTGGGTGGCGGGGTTGAGCTCGCCGATCTCGTCGAGGAAGAGCGTGCCGCCCTCAGCCAGCTCGAAGCGGCCTTTCTTGCGGCCGGTGGCGCCGGTGAAGGCGCCCGCCTCGTAGCCGAACAGCTCGCTCTCGATGAGCGTCTCGGGCAGCGCGGCGCAGCTGACCTTGATGAGCGGCTTCTGCGCCCGCGGCGAGCTGTAGTGCAGGGCGTGGGCGATCAGCTCCTTGCCGGTGCCCGACTCGCCGCGGATGAGCACCGTGGTGGTGGTGCGGGCCACCTGCTCGATCTGCTGGTACGCCTGCTCCATGGGCCGGCTGGTGCCGATGATGTTGGAGAAGTCGTAGCGCTGCTTGAGCTTGCTCTTGAGCTGCGCGTTCTCGTCGAAGAGACGGCGGCGCTCGTCCTCGACCATGCGGTGGACTTTCAACGCCTGCGCGATCATCGAGGCCACCACGCCGAGGAAGCTCTTGGAGCCCTCGAAGTTGCGCGCCTGCGCGAAGGCGAAGTCCACCGCCAGCGCGCCGGCGGGCTTCTTGCCGAGGACGATGGGCACGCAGATGAAGGAGAGCTCCGGCCCCGGCTGGCGGCGCTGCTTGTTGAGGAAGAGCGGCTCGCGGCTGACCACCGGCACCACGATGGGCTGGCCGCTCTGGACCACCCGGCCGGTGATGCCTTCGCCCATGCGGTAACGGGCGCGCTGGCCCTCGGTGGTGATGCCGAGCGCGGCTTCGACGTAGATCTCCTTCGAGTCCGGGTTGAGCAGCGTCACCGCGCTGCGCAGCACCTCGTGGTGGGCCTCGAGCTTTTCCAGCACGCGCAGCAGGGCCTGCTTGAGATCGGGGGTGCTGGAGAGCGCCCGGCTGATCTCGAGGAGGGTGGTGAGCTGGCGGATCTCGCCCTGTTGCTCGCCGCGCTTCACCCTTCCAGTGGTATCGCCCCCTGCGGGGCCGCGCAATCGTTCTTACAAAATTGTTGCCCCGACGGCGGCTTTCGACATTTCCGTCCCTTGGACTTCACGAGACCTTGCAGGTGAGCCCGCCGTCCACCACCAGCTCGGCGCCGGTGATGTAGCGGGCCTCGTCGGAGGCGAGGAAGAGCGCGGCGCGGGCCACGTCCCAGGCGTCGCCCATGTGGCCCATCGGGCATTGCGCGTGCCGCACCGCCTTCATCTTCGCCACGTCGCCCTGCGCGTAGGCGCTGGGGAGCCCCGCCTCCACCATGGGCGTGTCCATCAACCCGGGGAGGATGGTGTTGGCCCGGATGCCCTTCTTCGCGTACTGCAGGGCCACGCTGCGGGTGAAGGCGAGGACGGCCCCCTTGGTGGTGTTGTAGGCGACGTAGGGCACGCCCAGATCGCGGATGCCCGCCACCGAGCCGAGGTTGACGATGGCCCCGCGCCCGCGCGCCTCCATGGCCGGCAGCACGTGCTTGCAAGTGAGGAACATCGACTTGAGGTTGACGGCGAAGAGCCGGTCCCAGTCGGCTTCGGCAAGCTCCACCGGCCCGCCCAGCGCCAGGATGCCGACGTTGTTGTGGAGGATGTCCACGAAGCCGAAGGCGGCCAGGCAGCGCTGCACCAGCGCCGCCACCTCCGGCCCGCGGGCGACGTCGGCGGTGAAGGCCTCGCAGCTTCCCCCTTCGCCGGCGATGATGGCGCGGGTCTCCTCGACGGCCTCCGGGTTGCGGTCCACCGCGAAGACGCGCGCCCCTTCCCGCGCAAAGAGCACCGCGGTGGCCTTGCCGTTGCCCCACCCGGGGCCGATCGAGCCCGCCCCGGTGACGATCGCCACCTTGCCTTCCAGCCGTCCGCTCATTGCCGTGCTCCTCGCTCGAACCGATAAATTATCACGCAAGCTTGACATGGGCGGCGCCGGCGACTAGCAATGTCCTGCGATGACCTTGCGCGCCGCCACCGTTTCCCCCTTCGCCGAGCGCGCGCAGCTCTCCCTTTCCATTCTTATCGTCGTCCTTCTTACCGCCGGGTGCGGGCCGCCGTTCTAGTCGGGAGCAGCACCCCGCAAGAACAGCCCCCGCACCCGAAAGGGTCCGGGGGCTTCTTTTTTGGTCTTGCACCAGAGGAGCCGCCAGATGTCGTTGCTTGCAGAGCTGGAAGTCACCGCCAAGGAAACGCGCCGCCGCCCCACGGCGGTGCCGGTGCGCCGCACCGGTGCGCAGCTCCTCTGGGAGGCGCTGGTCCGCGAGGGCGTGACGGTGGTCTTCGGCTATCCGGGCGGCGCCATCATGCCGGCCTACGACGCCATGCCGGCGTACCCCATCGAGCACGTCCTGGTCCGCCACGAGCAGGGCGCGGCGCACATGGCCGACGGATACGCGCGCGCCTCGGGAAAGGTCGGCGTCGCCATCGCGACCTCGGGGCCGGGCGCCACCAACCTCGTCACCGGCATCGCCACCGCCATGCTGGACTCCTCGCCGATGGTCTGCATCACCGGCCAGGTCTCCTCTACCGTGCTGGGCACCGACGCCTTCCAGGAGGTGGACACCACCGGCATCACGCTGCCCATCACCAAGCACAACTACCTGGTGACCCGCGCCGCCGACATCCCCGCGGTCCTGCGCGAGGCCTTCCACGTCGCGCGCTCGGGACGGCCCGGCCCGGTGCTGGTGGACATCACCAAGGACGCGCAGCAGGCCACGGTGGACGCGCCCGAGCCTCGCGAGCCGCGCCAGTCTCGCGCTCCGGCGGCGCGGGCGGGCGAGGCGGAGCTGGATCGGGCCGCCGCGCTCATCGACGCGGCGGAGCGCCCGCTCATCTTCGCGGGCCACGGCATCATCAAGTCCGAAGGCACGGCGCTGCTCATCGAGTTCGCCGAGCGCACCGGCATCCCCGTCTCGCAGACGCTGCTCGGCCTGGGGGGCTTTCCGGCCACGCATCCGCTCAGCCTGGGGATGATGGGCATGCACGGCGAGGCCTGGGTCAACAACGCCATCCAGGGCGCGGATCTCCTGGTGGCGCTGGGCATGCGCTTCGACGACCGCGTCACCGGCAAGCTCGACACCTACGCGCGGGGCGCGAAGAAGATCCACGCCGAGATCGACGCCTCCGAGATCGGCAAGAACGTGCCGGTGGACGTGGGCCTGCTGGGCGATGTCCGCGAAACGCTGCAGGCGCTCATGCCCAGGGTGAAGCGGCGCGGCCGCCCGGCCTGGCTCAAGCACCTGGCAGGGCTGCGGGGCGACACCTCCGTGCGCGACATCGTCACGCTGCCGCACGGCGAGAAGCTGCACGCGGCGCACGTCATCCACGACCTCTGGCGTCTGACCCGCGGCGAGGCGCGGGTGGTGACCGACGTCGGCCAGCACCAGATGTGGGAAGCGCAGTACTACAAGCACGATCATCCGCGGAAGCTGATCACCTCGGGCGGGCTCGGCACCATGGGCTTCGCGCTGCCGGCGGCCATCGGCGCGGCCAAGGCCTTCCCCGACGAGCAGATCTGGGTGGTGGTCGGCGACGGCGGCTTCCAGATGACCGCCTGCGAGCTGGCCACCTGCGCGCAGGAAGGCGTGAAGATCAACGTCGCCGTCATCAACAACGGCTACCTCGGCATGGTGCGGCAGTGGCAGGAGCTGTTCTACGGCGGGCGCTACGTGGCCACGCCGCTCAAGAGCCCCGACTTCGTCAAGCTGGCCGAGGCGCACGGGCTGACCGGCTTGCGCGTCGAGCGGCGCGACCAGGTGGAGGCGGCCTTCGCCCGTGCCGTCGCCGACCCGGGCACGGTGGTCATCGACTTCCGCGTCGAGCAGGAGGACAGCGTCTACCCGATCGTGGCCCCCAACGCCGACCTGCGCGACATGATCCGCCGGCCCAGTCCATTGGTGGAGACTAGCGATGATCAATGACGCCTCCGGCGCGACGCCGCGGACCTTCATCGTCCACGTCGAGGACCACCCCGGCGTCTTGAACCGAGTGGTCTCGCTCTTCCGCCGCCGCGCCTGCAACATCGACTCGCTCGCCGTGGGCAAGAGCGAGCAGCCCGGCGTCTCGCGCATCACCCTGGTGGTCCGCGCCGATCCGGGCGCGGCGGCCCGGCTGGTGCTTCACCTTTATAAAATCGTCGACGTCCTGCAGGTGGCCGACGTGACCGCGGCCAAGGCCGTCATCCGCGAGCTGGTCTTCGTCAAGGTCTCGGCGGCCATGCGCGGAGATCTGCTGCAGCTCTGCAACGTCTTCCGCGCCCGCGTCGTCGATCTCTGCCCCGCCTCGGTCACCGTCGAGGCCACCGGCGCGCAGGACAAGATGGACGGCCTCATCGAGGCGCTGCGCCCCTTCGGCATCCTCGAGTTGGTGCGCACCGGCGCCGTGGCCATGACCCGCGGCAGCCAGCCCGCCTCCGCTTCCGCCCTTTCCGTTTCCGCTTCCGCAGAGATCGATCCCCCCGCGTACGACCACAGCTCAATTCAGGACGAGGTTTGATTCCAATGACGGACGTCATCGATAGCCAGCGCGTCACCATCTTCGACACCACGCTGCGCGACGGCGAGCAGGCGCCGGGCGCCAGCATGAACCTCGCCGAGAAGCTCAAAGTCGCCGCCGCGCTCGAGCTGCTCCGCGTGGACGTCATCGAGGCCGGCTTCCCGGCCGCCTCGCCCGGCGACTTCGAGTCGGTGCAGGCCATCGCCCGCAAGGTGCGCGGCATCTCGGTCTGTGCGCTCGCCCGCTGCACCCGCGCCGACATCGAGCGCGCCTGGGACGCCCTGCGCGACGCCGAACGCCCGCGCATCCACGTCTTCCTCGCCACCAGCCCCATCCACCGCGAGCACAAGCTCAAGCTCTCCCGCGCCGAGGTGGTCCGCCGCGCCGTCGAGGCGGTGGGCATCGCCCGCTCGCACGGCAACGACGTCGAGTTCTCCGCCGAGGACGCCTCGCGCACCGAGCCCGACTTCCTCGTCGAGGTGGTCGAGCAGGTGATCGCTGCCGGCGCCACCACCGTCAACATCCCCGACACCGTCGGCTACGCGCTGCCCACGGAGTACGGCGAGACCATCGCCATGCTCAAGCGCACCGTCCGCGGCATCGATCGCGCCGTGCTCTCGGTGCACTGTCACGACGACCTGGGCCTCGCTGTCGCCAACAGCCTCTCGGCGGCGCAGGCGGGCGCGCGGCAGATCGAGTGCACCGTCAACGGCGTCGGCGAGCGCGCCGGCAACTGCTCCCTCGAGGAAGTGGTCATGGCCATGCACACCCGCGCCGCCTCGCTGCACCTGCACAGCAACGTCCGCACCACCCAGCTGCACGCGGCCAGCCGCACCGTCTCGCGGGCCACCGGCTTCGTGGTGCAGCGCAACAAGGCCATCGTCGGCGACAACGCCTTCGCGCACGAGGCGGGCATCCACCAGCACGGCATGCTCCAGCATCCCTCCACCTACGAGATCATGCGGCCCGAGGACGTGGGCTTCCGCAACCCGGGCGGCCTGGTCCTCGGCAAGCACAGCGGCCGCCACTCGCTGCGGCAGCGGCTGGAGCAGCTGGGCTACCAGCTGGAAGAGGCCGAGCTGGA
Source organism: Deltaproteobacteria bacterium (assembly GCA_025350525.1). Taxonomy (GTDB): domain Bacteria; phylum Myxococcota; class Myxococcia; order Myxococcales; family 40CM-4-68-19; genus 40CM-4-68-19. Next base: position 1,076 of record JANXXR010000117.1, on the reverse strand, counting down.
GGCCGTCTTCGGCCACTTCAAGACGCTGGCCGATCGCAAGAAGGAGATCTTCGACGGCGACCTGGAGACGCTCATCGACGGGCTCAAGGGCGGGCCGGGCGGCCGCTGGGAGCTGGTCAGCATCCAGGCCACCTCGGGGACGGGTTCGGCGCCGAGCGCGGCGGTCTGCCTGCAGCAGCGGGGCGGGCGGCAGATGGAGGACGCCGCCGTCGGCGACGGGCCGGTGGACGCGGTCTTCAAGAGCATCGAGCGCATCGCCGGCGTGAAGGTCAAGCTGCGCAACTTCCAGGTGCGCAACATGACGCCGGGCGAGGACGCGCAGGGCGAGGTCCACATCGAGGTCGATCACGAGGGGCGCAGCTACCGCGGCCGCGGCATCTCCACCGACATCGTCGTCGCCAGCGCCCACGCCTTCCTCGAGGTGGTGAACCGCATCGCGGCGGTGCGCCCGCGCTCGGCGATGGCGGCGGATGAGGAGGTCCGTTGTGGTGCAGTCTGAGACGGAGCCATCCACGGCGGGGCAGTCTGAGACGGAGCAGACGCTCTTCCAGAAAATCTGGCAGGAGCATCAGGTCCGCGCCGAGACCCGCGACACGCCCGCGGTGCTCTACGCCGACCTGCACCTGGTCCACGAGGTCACCTCGCCGCAAGCCTTCACCGTGCTGCGGGAGCGCGGCCTGCGCCTGCGCCGCCCCGACCGGACGGTGGCCACCATGGACCACTCGACCCCGACCCTGCCGCGCACGGGCGGCCGCTTTCCCTACGCCGACGCCGAGGCGGAGAACCAGGTGCGCACCCTCGAGCGCAACTGCGCCGAGCAGGGCGTCGAGCTGTTCGGCCTCGGCAGCGAAGGGCAGGGCATCGTCCACGTCATCGGCCCCGAATTGGGGCTCACCCAGCCGGGCATGACGGTGGTCTGCGGCGACAGCCACACCAGCACGCACGGAGCCTTCGGCGCGCTGGCCTTCGGCATCGGCACCAGCGAGGTGGGCTACGTGCTCGCCACCCAGTGCCTGCTGCAGCGGCGGGCGAAGACGCTCGAGGTCCGCGTCGAAGGAAAGCGCGGGCGCGGCGTC
>JANXXR010000113.1 GCA_025350525.1 Deltaproteobacteria bacterium | reverse complement strand
TGCAGACGAGCGACCTCACCGTCGTGCTGCAGGGCCCCGCTGGCACTCCGCCTCCGCCGCCCCCGCCACCGCCGCCGCCGCCTCCTCCGCCGCCGCAGACGGCGACAGTCTCGGGCCACGTCTTCGGCTTCAAGCTGCCGCCGGGCCGCGTGCTCACCCCCACGCAGCGGCCGGTGGCGCGCGTCTCCATCGCGCGCTCGGGCATCTACGCGCTGCCGCCCTTCGCGGGGTCGCCCAGGTTCCTCACCGTCAGCGCCGACGGCGGGCCGTACACGTTCGGCGGCCTCTATTCGCTGAGCCCGATGACGCTCTATGCGGTCTTCGGCATCGAGGACAGCGCCACCTCGCCCGCGGAGTTCGAGCCGCTCCTCCTCGGCATCCTGCGCGGCGTGCAGCCCGATCCGGCCAGGCCGTTGACCACCGCCGAGATCGTCCTCGACACCCACCTCGATCAGAGCGTGGAGGTCACCGTGCTCGCCCCGCCCAGCGTCAGCGGCGGGCACGACGCCTTCGTTGATTTGGATCTCGGCCCCTCGGGCGCCATCCCGCTCGACCGCGTCACGCAGAACACCGACCCGTATCACCTGCGCTTCACCCACCTGCCCGCGGCGGCGGGGCAGGGCTTCGTCTTCGTCGATCAGTACGGGCGCTGGGCGTCGGGGCAGATCACTACGCCGGTGAGCACGTACCTCCGTCGCGTCTTCGGCGACGTCTCGGGCGGCGTGACGCTGGGGCCGCTCTTGCCCTTTCCGGTGCTGACCCAGAGCGGGCCGCGGGTGTTCTCCTGGACCACGGCGGCGGGCCCGCTGCAGCCCGACCTCCAGCAGCTTCGCGTGCAGGACGGCACCCAGAAGCAGGACACCAGCTGGAGCGTGCTCTTGCCCGGAGAGGTCCGCCAGATCTCCATGCCCGACGTGCTGAGCGCGCGCCTGCAGCCGGGGACGCACAGCATCTCGCTCGTCACCTCGGTCGCGCCCGGGTTCGACTTCGCGCACTGGACGTACGACGATCTCTCCTCGGGCTCCTGGACCGCCTACGCCTACGCCGACGGGAGCTTCACTGTTCCATGACGGCGCGTCTCCTCCTCGCCGCGCTGCTCTTCACCGCCTCCTGCAAGAAGGGCGCGCAGAGCCTCTGCTCGAGCGACACGCAGTGCAGGAGCGGCTTCGTCTGCGACCCTTCGACCGGCGCCTGCCGCTGCTCGGCGGATTCGAGCTGCGGCGCATCCGAGATGTGCAACGCCGCCGGCTTCTGCCAGCCGCGCCTGCGCTGCGACGGCACCGCCGACTGCGGGCAGGGCTCCATCTGCGACACGGTGAGCGGAGTCTGCATCCCCTCCGGAAGCTGCTCGTCGCTCGACGTGCAGTGCAAGTCGGGAGAGGTCTGCAAGGACTTCGCCTGCGTCCCCGGCTGCCGCCACAACGGCGACTGCGTCGCGCCCACCGACGTCTGCCGCGCCTGCCCCGCGGGAACTCCCGCCGCCGCCTGCCCGACCGGCTCGCTCTGCGTCCGCGGCAGGTGCGATACGCGGCTCACCTGCCACTACGGCGATCTCTGCTCGCCCGACGGCACCGGCGACAACGTCTGCACGCCCGACACCCGCGGCCCCTACTGCCAGCCCTGCGTGCGCAGCGGCGGCAGCCAGACTTTCTGCGCAGACCCGACCGGCAAGGGGCGGGCGAACTTCTGCCTCATCGACACCAGCCGCCCGCTGGGGCAGGCGTTCTACTGCGGCGTCGACTGCATGCCCGCCGCTCCCGGCGGCGCCGATCAGCCCTGCCCCTTCGGCTACACCTGCCGCGACATCCGCATCGTCCGCGCGACGCAGTGCGATCCGCAGTCGGGCTTCTCCGCTTGCAACGCCGTCCCCTCGGGCGTGCCCTGCGATCCGGCGAAGAACCATCCGGGCGCAGTGGGCGGCGTCGTCAACGACGACTGCGAGAGTGCCACGCCCGCGCTGGTGGGCGCCGTCTGCGATCCGGCGAAGAAGCTGTGCGTGCCCCAGTGCGTGGGCACCGGCGAGACCGGCACGCTGGCCTTCTGCTCCTGCCTGCAGGACACCGACTGCCCCAAGGACACCTGCGACTCGAGCACGCGGGCCTGCGTCATCTCCGGGAAGTCGTGCATCGTCGGCGGCACCGACTGCGACAACGCCATCCTCTGCGTGAAGTCCACCGACGCGCGGCTGGGCGCAGTGGGGTACTGCCGCGTCGGGAGGAACTGCGCGCCGTCGCAGGGCTACACCTGCTCGGTGCTCCGCGCGCCCTAGAAGCGGCCGGCGACGGCGACAGCGCCTCCGCCTTCCACCGGCGCCGCCGCCACCGAGACGCCCGACCCGCCCCCGCGCGGCTCCGAGCCGTTGAGCCCCGGCTCGAGGAAGTAGAGCGCCACGCCGCCCGCGAGCAGCGCCACGCCGGCGATGGTGAGGATGGTGGCCTTGGTGCCGAGGCCCTTGGCTGCGTCGTACTGCGACTGGAGGGTGACGGGGTTGTTCTGCGGATCCTTGACCCGGTCGTCGTAGGCGCTGCTGGCCGTCTTGGCGGCGAGGCCCGCGACCAGGCCGCCGGTGAGCAGCCCGACGCCGGCGCCGCCCACCGCCCAGGTCCAGAGGCGCGTCGGCGCGCGGCCCGTCTCGCTCGTTGCTGGCGTCCGCCGGGTGCTGGTCGAGGGCGCCTGCGCCCCGGGGTTCCAGGGAGACGGCTGCGCGGGCGACGCCACCGCGGGAGCCGGCGCTGGCTGCGAGCTGGCACGAGGCTCTTCTTTGCCGACGGTGACGTGGATGGGCGCTTCGGGAGAGCCCACCCGCCCCGGTCCATTGCCCTGCTCGTCGTAGGCTTCGACGTAGTACTCGACCACTGCGCCGCGGGTGGGGATGTTCGCGCCGTAGACGTGCGGCTCGCCCTTGACCGGCTTCATGTCGAGCGCCTTCTCGTACTGCCCCGCTGGGTCGTAGCGGAAGAACACCTGGGGAAAGACCTTCACGTCGTCGGTGACCTTGGCCATCACCTTGACGAAGCCGCCGGGCGCCGCGCTGGTGACGGGAGTGTGCGCGACCACCGGCCCCACCGGGGCCGCCGCGCGTGCGGCGGGCGAGGCGAGCAGCGCGAAGGCGACGGCGGCGAGAAGCTTCGGCTTGAGGTTTCCCAAGGCGTCCCCTTTCGTGGGCGGCGCGAGAATAGGGGGAACGCGGCGGGCGGACAACCGGTTGCTTCGGGAAGGGATCGCGCCCGGATCCCGGGCAAGACAGCGCTCGCGCTTTGAAATAGGGTGGCGCCGCAGCGCCCGGCGGCACGCCGCCCAAAATTTTCGCCGAGGAATTCATGCAACGCAATGCCTTCAGCGCCGCTGCCGCGGCTTGTATCCTCCTGCTCGTCGCCTGCGGACCCAACTCCCCGGCTCCTCTCCAGTGCGCGACCGGCGACCTGCTCTGCAGCGGCGCCTGCGTGAACATCCAGACCAGCAAGGCCAACTGCGGCGGCTGCGGCGTCGCCTGCCAGACGCCGGCCAACGGCGGCGCCACCGCCTGCGTCGGCGGAGCCTGCCAGCCCACCTGCGCGGCGCCGCTGGGCCTCTGCAACGCGCGCGCGGACGCCGGGGCCTCCGGCCTCGCCTGCACCGACACCTCGGTCGATCCGGTGGACTGTGGCGCCTGCGGCCAGGTCTGCGCGCCGCAGCAGACCTGCACCGCCGGCCTGTGCACCAGCTGCCCCGCCGGCGAGCTGCAGTGCCCGACGGCAGTGCCCGGCCGCACCGCCTGCAAGGCCGTCCTCTCCGACAACCTCAACTGCGGCGGCTGCGGCGCGGTCTGCGCCACGCCCTCCAGCTGCCAGGGCGGCGCCTGCGTCGCTCCCGGACTTTCCAACTGCGGCAACGCGGGCGGCGGGCCGGCGCAGCAGAAGGATCTTCAGAACGACCCGCTCAACTGCGGCGCCTGCGGCAACGCCTGCCTCGCCAGCGAGATCTGCCGCGCGGGCAGCTGCAGCGGCTGCCCCAGGGCGGCCTGCGCAAACGTCTGCGCCGACCTCGCCGCCGACCCGCGCAACTGCGGCGCCTGCGGCACCGCCTGCACCGGGACGCAGGCCTGCGTGGGCGGCAAGTGCGCGCAGCCGGTCAAGGTCACCATCACCAACCCCACGCAGCCGCTGGTGCCGACGACCGCGCTGCCCCTCACCGCGCACGTCGACTCGGCGCTGCCGATGCAGAGCGTGCAGTACGTCAGCATCCTTCCCGACGGCGGCGACAGCCCGCTGAGCCCGCTCGCCTTCGATCCCTCGGCGAACCCGATCGGCGTACCTTCCTCCTCGTGGAGCGCCAGCGTTCCCTCCGCCATCACCGACGGCGGAACCTTGGCCGTCATCGCCCGCGACATCGCCTGGCGCGCCGACGCCGGCGATGCCCCGCTGCACCAGGATCGCGCGCAGGTCGGCCCGCTGCAGCTCCTCGCGCCGCCCTCGACGGCGCCGGTGCTCGCCGCCACCCAGTCGGGAGCTCCGCTCGCCCCCGCTTCGTGGGTGCCGCTCAACACGCCGCCCATCACCCTGACCGCGAGCAGCCTCGGGGCCAACGTCGCCTCGGTGCAGTTCATCAACCGCGACGTCGCCGACAGCTACGTCATCGGCACCGCCACCGTCGCGGGCGGCGCGGCGTC
>JANXXR010000097.1 GCA_025350525.1 Deltaproteobacteria bacterium | reverse complement strand
CGATAAAAATTCTGTTACGGAAAAAATAAAAGTATTAAATCACAAATATTGTTTAATTACTATTTCACCATTGACAAATTTAGGTCGGCACATAGGTACGCGATATGTTTTTGCTGACGATAGTTTTTGCGATTTTTATACTGAAGCGCCCACAAAAATATTTAGCGGTAAAAAGCATAATTTTAAACAGTAAAGGGAAATTAAAATGAATTCATGTAAAAATTGCAATCACGCTTCGATTTTTGAGGATAGCCGCGACAATCAATTATTATGCCATCGTTATCCGCCGCAGGTTGTTTTAGTACCTGCGAGAACTTTGCAGGGCGACGGAATAGCATTACAGCCAGTTTTTCCGCCAGTTAAACCAAACGATTTTTGCGGCGAATTTAAGCAGAAAATTAATTCTTAACTTTATTTTGAAAGTAGAGGTATATAATGGACTATGGAACTAAAATATTATTGATTATTCAAACGGCTTCTTTTGCGATTGTATCTTTAGGCGTATTTGTTTTATTATTTATTAGAATAATATTCGCATTGGATGATTATCAACAGCGTATATTTAAAGGAAAATCAGAGCGTGAATTTGAATCTAATGAAAAATCAGAGCGCGAATTTGAATTAATGCGCGAAGCGTTACAACCTAGTAAAATGATTAAACCGCCGCTTATGTGGACAAAAGAAAACGGATTTAATCGTGCACCAACATTAGGCGAAGCGATGCAATTTAAGCCGTCGGACGATGACGAGCATAATCCAATGGATACTATGTGTTAGTTTTATTAGCTCGTTATTAGCTCGTTATTAGCTTGTTATTAGCTTGCTAATAGCTTTTTGTTAGATTATACTAAGATTTTAACCCACAAAAGGACACAAAATGGCTCAAGTTACAGTACGCACTCGCAAGAAAATCGAACCGGTAGAGGCAGACGAAATCAGCTTAAGCGAGTTAGAACAACAGACCGAAACGATTGTAGATGACGATTTGCCGGATGACATGGCGTTTGAATCCATTGTTAATGATTTAGGATTATCGGACGAAAGCGGAAAAGTAAACGTTTATAAACTTCGAAATGGTAACTACGGCGAACAAATATTTTTATTCGAATGTATGCCGATTGAATTTAGTTTAACCATGTTGCAAAATCCCGAATATCACACCGACGGTTTTCACAACTTCAAGGTGATTTTGCGTAATTCGCGCAATATTGTCAAAGCCAAACAAATTTCAGTGATGCCGAACGCAAAACTTTTTGAAAAGCTTGAACCTGTAATACATAATAACAGCAACGATTTTATCATGGCAATCAAGGCAATCAATGATAGCAATCAGGCGCTTATGGCTACTCTTATAAATAATCAAAAACAAGAGGTAATCCAGCCGCAAAAAACCACGATTGAATTTTTGCAGGAAATGCAGATGATGAAAGAGATTTTTAATTCTAACCAAGCGCCGCAAACGTTGCAACAATCGCCTTTAGAAGTGTTGGAATTGGCGAAAGAATTGGCGCTCGCTATGAATCCAGACGCTAACACTGGAATTATGTCCACAATGGGAAAAATGCTCGAAAAATACGGCGAACCGATTATGAACGCGATTGCAAACGCACCGGCGCAGGTTACTAAAACGCCCATAGTTATTCCGATTCCGGACAGTCCGCACGGTATAACGCCTAATCCATTACCTAACCTACAATTAACGCCCGTAATGGCAGAAAGTGACGATATGTCAATCATGCTTAAAGTGTATCTGAGTCAATTACTAAGCCAAGCTAAACGCAATGCCGACGTTGAATTGTACGCCGATTTAGTCTTAGACCAAGTAGGCGATGATATTTTCCCAATGCTCGAAGCGCCCAACTGGTTCGAACGTCTAGTCGCGCTTAATCCGGCAATCAGCGAGCATAAAGCATGGTTCGATAAATTACGCCAAGCTATTTTATATGACCCGACTAATGACGGCGTAGATGAAATTGACTTGACAAATGATAACGATTCGACTATAAATGAGCTTACGAAAAACTCAAGTAATATAGTCAATGAATCTGATAACGCCGACGACATTAACCCTTAATTCGATTCCAGCCGGCGTAGCGGGAATCAAAGCAACCCTTTCGCGTATGCGTTTGCTTACCCGTGACGCTAAAAAAACGTTACCGATTCGCATGAAAGCCGTCGAATTAGTTGCGGCGTTACAGCAAAAAGATTTTGCCGGTGAAATTCGCGTAATCCACTCTTTTGTACGCGACAAAATAAGATACGTTAAAGACGTTAGCGGTGTCGAATTATTACATACACCTGAAAAGTTATTGGAAATAGGTCAAGGCGATTGCGACGATAAAAGCATGTTGGTTGCGGCTTTATTAGAATCAATTGGACACCAGACGCGTTTTGTCGCTATTTCAAACGCGCCGAATAAATATTGCCATGTCTATGTTGAAACAAAATATGGTAATAGTTGGGTTTCGGTCGAAACAACTGAAAACGTTAGCTTAGGCTGGAAACCGAAGGCTTACGAAAAATTAATCATTCATAACAAATAATGTTTAACGTTACTGATATTGAAAAGCAAGCGCCGCAACGTTTTATTTATGCGGGTAACGCTTATGTATTAAAAGGTGATTTGTTGTATAAAGAAGTTTATTTTAACGGTGGTAATCAGCTAAACGGTTTTTTTAAAAAGATTTTTAAATTTGTCGGTAAAATAGTTAAAAGTCCGGTTTTAGGCATTGCTTTAACGGTGGCTACCGGCGGCGCGTTTGGCGTGCTTTCCGCTTCGCAACTAATGGCGGTCAATGTCGCCAAAGGCTTAACCGGATTTGCCGGTTTAATCAATACGCGTAACGGTTTAAAAAAACAAGCGGCGGCGGATAAAGCGAATCAAGCTTATTATGACGCACAAATAAAACTGGTTGACGACCAAATCAGGGCAACCGGTAACGCCGTGCCGAACGATGCTAATGGTTTACCCGTAGTCGCTAACGCTGAAGGCACTAAAGCGATTCAAGCTTACGCCGCTTATATCAACGCGGGCGGCGACCCTGCGACATTCTCGCTTAATAAAACGACAGATAAAACGCCGAACGTGACCGGTTTCGGTTTAACGCCGTCATTATTGATTGCGGGCGGTGTCGGTTTATTTGGCGTCATTTTGATTGCTTCAAGTTTAGGAAAGCGATAATATGTATTTAGGCGAATTTTTAATTGACGCACTTATTCCGCAGAGGGTTAAAAAAGTAACGCCCGTAATCGTTCCGGCGGTAGCATTGACACCGACGATTCCGATATTTCCGAACATAGATAACAGTGTGTACTGGGCGCAGAAAGCCGCCGAAAATCAAGGCTCTACTTCGAACGCAATCGCACCGACTAAGGACGCCTTACCGGCGGGCATTAAAGCGGTAGATTACAGTCAGCCAGCGCCGACTAAAATTGATACCACAAAAGCGATTTTATATACCGTCGGCGCGCTCGGCATTATTATGTTATTATCAAGAAAAGGACATTAATATGTATTTAGGCTCAAATAAACAAAACCAAATCCGTTATCATGGGCGCGACGCTTTAGACAATCGCACCATTAATCAGATTTATACGCCATTAGGTGCTATTTCGCCTAACGGT
>JANXXR010000068.1 GCA_025350525.1 Deltaproteobacteria bacterium | reverse complement strand
CTACGGCGGCCGCGAGGAGATCATCGCCATGGCCCGCCGCATCGCCGAGGACCAGCTGCGGCCAGAGCAGATCGACGCCAAGGCCGTCGAGGATCGCCTCTGGACCGTGGGCCTCCCGCCGCTGGAACTGGTGGTGCGCACCAGCGGGGAAGTGCGCGTCTCCAACTTCCTCCTCTGGCAGCTGGCCTACTCGGAGATCCACCTCACCGAGACCCTCTGGCCCGACTTTGGCGAGCTCGATCTGCTGCTGGCGCTCGACGACTTCCAGCGCCGCGAACGCCGCTTCGGCAAGACCTCGCAGCAAGTGCGAAACTCCGCCTGAGATGAACGACAAGAATCGAAACCTGGTCGTCCGCCTGGTCACGGCGTTCCTCCTCTTGCCGCTGGTGCTCTGGCTCATCTGGCAGGGAGGCGTGTACATCGCGCTCCTCCTCGGCGCTGCCGCGGCGCTCTGCGCGCTGGAGTTGAACCTCCTGCCCGCGAGCCTCTCGCCAGCCCCGACCGTGGCCGAGGAAGTGGAGCAGGAAGGCTTGGTGCTCTCCGGGGCGGCCATCGTCTCGATGGGCGGTGCCTTCCTCTTGCCGCTGCTCATCGAGGTGCGCTTCTGGCTGGTGACCGCCAACGTCGTCATCGCGGCGGTGCTGATCATCGCCTTCACCGACACGCTGCTCTTCGAGGAGCATCTCGCCAATGCGCCCCGGCGCGTGGGCCTCGCGCTGCTGGGCACGATCTATCCGGGGCTGCTCCTCTCGGCGCTGGTGCGGCTGCGGCAGGTGGACCGCGGCGAGTGGTGGGTGTTGCTGGCGCTGACCGTCACCTGGATGAACGACACCTGCGCCTATTTTGCCGGTCGCGCCTTCGGCAAGCACAAGCTCTACGTGCGCATCTCGCCCAGCAAGACCTGGGAGGGAGCGATCGGCGGAGCGCTCGGCAGCATCGCCGGAGCCATCGCGGTCCAGCTGCTCTGGATCCCGGCGCTGCCGACCTGGGGCGCGGCCATCGTCGGCGCTGGGGCGGCGCTCTTGGGCCCGCTCGGCGATCTGTCCGAGTCGATGATGAAGCGCGCCTACGGCGCCAAGGACTCGGGACGCCTCTTGCCGGGCCACGGCGGCATGCTCGACCGCGTCGACGCCCTCATCTTCAACGCGCCCTTCGTGCTCCTCTGTGCGCGCCTCTTGACCTAGAACTGGTCAACTGTTGAGTCGCGGCCACTCCGCTTTGAGCCGGGGCGGCTGGCGCGGCCCTCGATGCGCATTTAGACTCGCACTCCCATGGGCTTCATCCAGTCGGCCGGGTTCACGCTCCTCTCCTTCGCGCTGGTGATCAGCGTGGTGGTCTTCTTCCACGAGCTTGGCCACCTGCTGGTGGGCAAGGCGGTGGGGGTCAAGGCCGTCCGCTTCTCCATCGGCTTCGGGCCGCGGCTGATCTCGGTGACCCGCGGCGAGACCGAGTATCGCGTCTCGCTTCTGCCGCTGGGCGGCTACGTCAAGTTCGCCGGCGACAATCCCTACGAGGAGCTGGCCCCCGAAGATCGCGGCCGAGGCTTCCTCGAGCAGCCGCCCTGGAAAAAAGGCCTCATCGCCTTCGCGGGGCCGGCGGCCAACTTCGTCCTCGCCATCGCGCTCTACTTCGTCGTCTTCGCGGCGCCGCATCAGGAGCTCGCGGCGCAGGTCGGTTACGTGAAGCCGCAGTCGCCCGCCGCCGTCGCGGGCCTCCGCTACGCCGACCGCGTCACCGCCATCGACGGGCAGGCCATCCAGGGCTGGAGCGACTTGCAGGAGGGCATTCGCGCCCACGCCGGACAGCCGCTGCAGCTGCGGATCCTCCGCGACGGGCGCGCGCTGGACCTGCGCATCGTCCCGGCGGTGCACGAGGAGCAGAGCCCCATCGAGACGGTGCGGCACGGGCGCATCGGCATCTCGGCGGTGCCGCGGATGGCCGAGGTCACCGTCGTCTCGCCCGACAGCCCGGCCGGGCGCGCGGGGGTGCAGACCTTCGACAAGGTGGTCAAGCTCGACGGGCAGCCCATCGCCAACTACGAGCAGCTGGCGCAGCTCCTCGCCGCCCGCGCGGACGCGGTCAAGCTCGAGGTGCAGCGGCCCGCGCCGGTTCCTGCCTCCGCGCCCGGCTCGCCCGCTGCGCAGGCCGCGCCTTCTGCCCACGCAGGGCCTTCCGCGCACGCCGCGCCTCCCGCCAGCTCTGTGCAGCTCGAGGTGGCCGCTCCGGCCAGCACCGGCGACTACGGCCTCGAGCCTTCCGACCTGACGCTCTTCACGGTCCAGCCGGGCAGCGCCGCCGAGGAAGCGGGCCTGAAGCGCGGCGACCGCGTGCTCTCCGTCAACGGCACCCCCGCCCTCTCCTGGGGCGACGAAGTGGACGCAGCCCTCAAGGCCGCCGGCACCCAGAAAGTGGCGCTGCAGGTCCGCCGCGACGGGAAGCCGCTCGAGGTCGCCGTCACCCAGCACCTGCGCAAGGAGCGCGACGAGACCGGCGTGCAGGTGGAGGTCCCCGACCTGGGCGCGCTCCCCGACCTGAACAGCTTCGTCGAGGGCGAATACATCCGCGTCCAGTACACGCTGCCCGACGCCTTTCGCCGCGCCATCCTCAACACCGGCGGTTTCGTGCGGGCGCAGGCGCTGGGCATCTCGCGGCTCATCACCGGCCGCATCTCCAGCCGCGCCATCGGCGGGCCGCTCATGATCGCCGACGTCGCCCGCAAGGCGGCGGAGTCGGGGTGGCGCGACCTCATCGTCACCATGGCCGCCATCAGCGTGGTGCTCGGGATCATGAACCTGCTCCCGGTGCCGGTGCTCGATGGCTTCCACGTCCTCTCGGCCATCATCGAGGCCATCCGCCGCCGCCCGCTCTCGCTGCGCTTCCGCGAGGTGGCCAACGTGGTCGGCATCGCGCTGCTCTTGACGCTGATGCTCTACGCGTTCCGCAACGACGCCATGCGGAAGTGGTTCGAGTGAGGGTCCTCGCCCTCGACACCTCGACGCCCACCACCACCTGCGCGCTCTACGACAGCGATTCCGGCCTCGTCTGGGAGAAGGCGGTTCCGCCGCCGCAGAAGGCGGGCGACGTGCTGCCCGAGGCGCTGGGCGATCTCGAAGGCGTGGAGGCCATCGCGGTGGGCGTCGGGCCCGGGTCGTTCACCGGCCTGCGCGTCGGGCTGGCCGCCGCCAAGGCGCTGGCCTACGCGCGGCGGCTGCCCATCGCCGGCGCCTCCAGCCTGCAGGCCCTAGCCCTCGACGAGCCCGGCCTCGTCCACGCCGCCACCGAGGCGCGCAAGGGCGAGCTCTTCCTGCAGACCTTCCTCGGCGGCCAGCCGCAGGGCAGCGTCCGCATCGTGATGGCGGTCGACTTCACAGGGCCGGTGCTGCGCGGCGCCCCCAAGGCGGGCAACGTGGCGCGACTTTGCCTCGCGCGGCTGCTCGGGGCGGACTACGATGCGCAGGCTTGCTTCGCCCTCGCGCCGGACTACGTGCAGGGCTTTCCAGTCAAAGGCTGATCCGATGAGGAAGTACAGGGTGGCGATCGCGGGCGCGACGGGGGCCGTCGGCCGCGAGATGATCAATATCCTCGAGGAGCGCGACTTCCCCGTCGGGGAATTGATCCTGCTCGCTTCCGAGCGCAGCGCCGGCCAGAAGCTCGAGTTCCAGGACGACGCGCTCATCGTCCACCGCCTCGGGCCCGACTCCTTCAAGGGCGTGGACATTGCGCTCTTCTCGCCGGGCGCCGCCGTCTCGAAGGAGTTCGCTCCCCATGCGGCGCGCGCCGGCGCGGTGGTCATCGACAACTCGAGCGCCTTCCGCATGGAGGCCGACTGCCCGCTGGTGATCCCCGAGGTGAACCCGCGCGACGTCGAACTGGCGGTGAAGCCCGGCGGCCGTCGCATCATCGCCAACCCCAACTGCAGCACCATCCAGCTGGTGGTGGTGATGAAGCCGCTGCACGACGCGGCGGGGCTCGAGAAGGTGATCGTCGCCACCTACCAGAGCGTCTCCGGCGCGGGGCAGAAGGGCATCGACGAATTGGAGACGCAGTCGCGGGCGCTCTTCAACATGGGCGACCTCGTGGCCGAGAAGTTTCCCCACCGCATCGCCTTCAACCTCCTGCCGGAGATCGGCAAGGACGCGGGCAACGGCTACACCGACGAAGAGATGAAGATGGTGCACGAGAGCCGCAAGATCCTGCACCTGCCCGAGCTCCTCGTCTCGGCCACCTGCGTGCGCGTGCCCGTCTTCTTCTGCCACTCGGAGGCGGCGCACCTCACCTTCGCGCGGCCGCTCTCGCCGGAGATGGCGCGCGAGATTTTGCGCAAGGCGCCGGGCGTCAAAGTCGTCGACGACCTGGCCCAGCACGTCTACCCGATGCCGGTGCTGGGCGCGGGGGACGACAGCACGCTGGTGGGCCGCATCCGCACCGACCTGTCGGGGCCGAACACTCTGGCGCTCTTCGTCGTCTCCGATAACTTGCGCAAGGGCGCCGCCACCAACGCGGTGCAGATCGCCGAACTGCTCGCCCGCGACTACGAAGGAAGCTTCTCGCACCCGTCCTAGCGAAGTCTCGCCTGACAGCTTGTCGTGCTGGTCTCCGCTGCCTCTGACATTTTGTCACTTCGGCACTGCGGCCTGAGGCCTGAAGCCCGAGGCCTGAAGCCTCCCCTTCTGGCCCTTCTCTTGCTATACAGCGCGGCCACATGCGCCTTCTCCTCGCCGCGCTCCTGATTCCGCTCGCCGCCAGCGCGCAGGTGACGCTGAAAAGCGATCTGAGCAGCGGCACCTCGCCGCAGATCTACATCGGCCGCGCCGCCTGCAAGATGCAGGTGATCAACTTCACCTGGGACGTCGGCGCCGGCCACCCCACCGTCGCCGAACAGGTGGACATCATCCACGCCCGCAGCAGCGGGACCTGCAGCTCGAACGGCAGCGTCACCGCGCCCGACACCGACACGGTGGCCGCGATCCAGACGCAGTCCGGCAGCGAGCAGGTCAAGGCCAGCAACCTCATCCTCGACCAGACCGACGGCGGCGTCTTCGTGGGCGGCTGCGACAACACCGACCGCAAGTCGTCGAACCCGTACACGACTTATTATTGCGTGCAGCTGCGCTCGACTTCGACCACGGCCGGCGCGCCGGCCTTCGCCAGCATCCCGGTCAACTTCGCCACCGCCAACCCGACTCCGCCCGCCGGCATCGTCATCGAGCCCGGCGACCAGCACTTGAAAGTCAACTGGAGCGCGGGCGACGCGGCGGAGAACATCGCCACCTACGACGTCCACGTCCTCGCCGCCGACGCCGGCCTCGATCTCTCCAAATACACCGACAGGGTCAGCGCCTCCACCAGCGCCGACGTGCAGAAGACCGACGACGGCGCGCTGCTGCAGAACGACGTGCCGTACACGGTGCAGGTGGTCGCCAACGACACCTACGGCAACGCCTCGACTCCGTCGGGCGGGGTGAGCGGCACGCCCAAGCACATCCTCGACTTCTACAACCTCTACCGCGACGAGGGCGGCAGCGCGGGCGGCGGGCACGGCTGCTCGTCGGCCGGGGCGGCCACCTGGATCGCAGCGCTGGCGCTCCTCACCGGGCTCCTCGCGCGCAAGCGGAAGAAGGCGCGCGGCGGAGCGGCGCTGCTGCTCCTGGGAGCGCTGCTCGCCCCAGGGGCGCGGGCCGACTGGCGCGCTTCCGAACGGCCGGCGCGCAAGCTGCTCCTCGGCCTCAAGATCGATCGCTATGATCCCCAGGTCGACTCCGAGTCGGCCTTCGCGGCGCTGCCGTCGCTGAACGACCGGCCCTACCACCAGATCTTCCACGGCCGCGCGCCGCTGCGCTACCAGCTCGAGGCCGACTGGGAGATCGCCCATCCGTTCGGATCGTTTCTCCTCGGCGGGACCGTCGGGTTTTGGCAGAACTTCGGCAAGGGCCTCACCGCCGACCCGCCGCGGACGACGTCGGGCGACACGGCGCTCTTCGACGTCATTCCCTTCGGCGCCATCGCCACCTACCGCTTCGACTGGCTGGCCGATCGCTTCCGCCGCTTTCCGCTGATTCCCTATGCGCAGGTGGGGCTGATGCGCGCGCTCTGGGCGTCGTTCTCCGGCACCGGCGCCGTCTCCAAGGACGCCACCCGCGGCGGCCGCGGCTCGGGCTGGACCTGGGGCTACACCACCGCGGTCGGGTTCGCCCTCAACCTCGACGCCATCGATCCGGAGCTGGCGCGGGAGGCGTACGTGGACACCGGCATCCAGCGGACCTCGCTCTTTGCCGAGTACGGCTGGACCCGCCTCGACGACTTCCACAAGACCAAGCCCGGCACCAACGAGACGGCGGGCGCGCTCATCCTGAGCGACCGCGCCTGGCGGTTTGGCCTCGCGCTCGAGTTCTAGGGCCTGTCTTCAAACTCATCGCAGCGGCTAGACGGCCAGCAGCGCGGCCCTGCGCTGCTGCTGCACGAAAACGCTTGCGTGCAGATCGGAAATTTGATCGAAGCTACTGATGCGCCGACATGAATTGAGCGACGGG
>JANXXR010000060.1 GCA_025350525.1 Deltaproteobacteria bacterium | reverse complement strand
CTTCTATGGCGACCCGCGGGCTCTGGCGGGCGCCTTCCGCTGGCTGGCGCTGACGGCGCTGGTGCTCTTCTCCGCCTATCTCTGCCTGCACCTGCGGGCGTCCTTGATCAAGGCTCGCTTCCTGCTGCTGCTCGCCTGCTTCGTCCTCATGGGCGTCGCCGTGATCAAGGCGAGCCCGCGGCCCTGGGTGGACGTCTGGGTCATCCAGCAGGGAGGCGCCGAGGCGCTGCGCCACGGCGTCGATCCCTACTCGGCGAGCTACCCCAACATCTACGGCGCCCTCACGGAAAAGATGCTCGCGCCCGAGCTCCTGGTGCGCGGCAGGATCGCCGCTTATCCCTATCCGCCGCTGACGGCGCTCCTGAACGCGGGCGCGCTGGTCCTCTTCGGCGACGTCCGCTACGCGCTGCTCTTCCTCATGACGGGCGCTGCCTTCCTGCTGGCGCGGGCCGCGAAGAGCACCACCGGTGAGCTGGCGGCGCTCTTCATCCTCTTTCAGCCGCGGACCTTCTTCGTCCTCGAGCAGGCCTGGACCGAGCCATTGGTGCTGGCCTGCTTCGCCGGAGCGGCGCTGGCCATCGCCAGCCGCAGGTCGCCGGTCATCGCGGGCGCGGCGCTGGGACTGCTCGCCGCCAGCAAGCAGACTTCGCTCTTCCTCCTGCTGCCGCTCGGCTTCGCGCTGCCTGCAGCGGGCCGGCGCAAGGCCTTGGGGATCGGCGCGGCGGTGGCCGCCTTGATCCTGATTCCGTTCGCGCTCTGGGATCCGCCCGGATTCTTCCGCGGCCTCGTCCGCATGCAGCTATGGCAGCCCTTCCGCGATGACTCGCTCTCCCTCTCCGCCCTGGCGGCGCATCTGCGGCCCGCGGACTACAGCGCGCTCTCGCTGGTGGGTCTCGCCCTCGCCGCCGCGCTCTTTGCCGTCTGCCTGCGCGGCGGGATCGATCTGGCGCGGGCCGCCTGCGTCGCTGCGGCGGCGTGGCTCCTTACACTTCTCTTGAACAAACAGGCGTTCTGCAACTATTACTGGCTCGCCGCGGGGCTCCTCTGCGCGGCGGCGGTCTTGCCAGCAAGGGACGAGAGATGATCGGCGGCCAGCGGGTCAGTGTGGTGATGCCCGCGTACAACGCGGAGAAGACTTTGCGCCGCACGGTGCTGGAGATCGATCGCGCCGTCGCCGACGACATCATCCTCGTCGACGACGGCTCCAAGGACGAGACGGTGGCGGTGGCCCGCGACCTGGGGCTGCACGTCGTCGTCCACCCGCACAACCGCGGCTACGGCGGCAACCAGAAGACCTGTTACGCCGAGGCCCTCAAGCGCGGCGCCGACATCGTGGTCATGCTCCACCCCGACTACCAGTATTCGCCAAAGCTGCTCCCGGCGATGGCGGGCATGATCGCGAGCGGGCATTTCGACGCCGTGCTCGGCTCCCGCATCCTCGGCGTGGGCGCGCTGGCGGGCGGCATGCCGCTGTGGAAGTACGTCGCCAACCGCTTCCTCACCGCCACCGAGAACGCGCTGCTCGGCTACAAGCTCGCCGAGTACCACACCGGCTACCGCGCCTTCTCGCGGCGGCTGCTCGAGACGCTGCCCCTCGAGGAGAACTCGGACGACTTCGTCTTCGACAACCAGATGCTGGCGCAGGCCATCTGGTTCGGCTTCCACATCGGCGAGATCTCCTGCCCGGCGCGCTACTTTCCCGAGGCCTCGTCGATCAACTTCCGCCGAAGCATGAAGTACGGCTTCGGCGTGCTCGGCACCGCGCTGCAGTACCGCGCCGTGCGGCTGGGCCTCGCCCACTCGCAGCGGTTCGCGGAGGGAGGGCGCAAGCTGCCCGGCGCCGCTCCCGCGCTGCCCGCCACCACTGAGTAGGCTTCAGCGGCGAGGACGACGACTCCAAGAAATCGCCTTGCCACCCTGCGCGGGGCAGGGTAGACACGCCGGCTCCTGGGGCGCTTAGCTCAGATGGATAGAGCGTCGGTCTCCGAAGCCGAAGGCCACTGGTTCGAATCCAGTAGCGCCCGCCATTTTTCTACAGCGGTTACGATAGTGTCTGACAGCCGCAACCGCACCAAACCGCCCTGTAGGTCTCCTCCGGAGGCGCAGTCGGGTACCGACAAGGCCTTCGACAAGGAGCGACCGATGGCGGGGATCTACAAGCTCATCGACGTGGTCGGCACATCACCCACCAGCTTCGCAGAGGCAGTGAAGGCCGCAGTCGCCGAGGCTGGCAAGACGGTTCACCACATGGGCTGGTTCGAGGTCGTAGAGTAACGCGGGGCGATCAAGGACGGCCAGGTCGCCGAGTTCCAGGTGACCGTGCGCATCGGCTTCAAGCTCGATCACTAGGTTCCCGTGTCGCCGCTCGCGGAGCTACAAAGGAATTAGTCCCATGCGTAGTGTCCGTGCGCTTCTACGGCTGGCTCTAGGTTTGGGTCAGCAGTCGGTCTGGTCGCGAGTCCACCGTCCTTCGGGTCCGAGGGCACAATGCAAGACGTGAAAGCGTTGGTGGAGGGCGTGTACACACTCCGCGAGTGGCATACCGCCCAGGAGGTCCTGCACCCGCCGGCAATCGACGGAAGATTCGTCCTCAACGACGGCGTGGTGGTCACCGTCCTCAAGAACTGGTCGCAGGC
>JANXXR010000017.1 GCA_025350525.1 Deltaproteobacteria bacterium | reverse complement strand
AGCAGCACCGCGAACTCGTCGCCGCCCAGCCGCGCCACCGTGTCGGTGGGCCGCAGGCACCCGGGGAGCCGCTTGCCGATGCCCACCAGCAGCTGGTCGCCCACCTCGTGGCCGAAGGTGTCGTTGATGACCTTGAAGCGGTCGAGGTCGAGGTAGAGCACGGCGAAGCGGAAGCCCTGCTCGCGGCTCATCCGGCGCCAGGCGTGGCTGAGGCGGTCGAGAAAGAGGGCGCGGTTGGGCAGCGAGGTGAGCGCGTCGTGGAGGGCGTCGTGCTGCAGGCGCGCTTCGAGGGCGATGCGCTCGACGGCGTCGCGCTGCCGCTCGGCCAGCTCGGTGCGCAGCTCCCCGGCAGTGCGCGAGAGCTCGCCGGTGCGCAGCGCGACCTTCTCGTCCAAGGTGCGGCGCGCCTCCTCGGCGGCGAGCAGCGCCTGCTGCAGTTCGGCCTGCCGCACCTCGTCCTGCCGGCGCAGCCCGACGATGCGCGCGTGCGATCGCCGCCGGGCAAAATGCATGGGGAAGGCCACCGCCAGGCCGGCCACCAGCGTGAAGGCGAGGTGGCCCATGCGGGAGAAGGGCTGGTAGCGCACCGCCCCGGCCCAGCCGGCGCAGACCAGGAAGAGGCCGGAGAGCATCCACCCGCGCGGGAGTACGAAGGTCCCGATGCCGATGAGCAAGACCGCCACCCACTGCGCGCTCGAGGCCGCGTCGATGCCGCGCGGGCGCAGCACGTCGGAGAGCACCACCAGCGCGAAGGCGATGGCCGCCGGGGCCGAGAGCCGCGCCGGCAAGAGACGCCGATCCGCAGCCCACCAGAGCGCGGCGGCCATCGCCATGACCACCAGGTCGTGGATCAGGGCCGGCCTCGCCAGGGGCGTCGGCAGCCGGATGACGTCGAAGGGCAAGAAGAGGACGCCGAGCAGCAGCACGCCGATGGCGAGCGAGCGCAGGCCCTCGAGCGTGGCCTGCGCGTACTCCGAGTGCAGCGCCGCCGTCATCGGGCTTTTCCTGCCCGTCACTGCCTCCACCTTACGAATCCGCCCGTCGGCCCGTCTGGACGCGCTTGAGGACGAGGACGGTGATGTCGTCGGCCTGCTGCGCCTGGAAGGCATCCACCTCGGCCAGCACCGCCAGCACGATTTGCTCCGCTTCGAGCGCGCCGTGCTTCTGCAGCACTTCGGTGAGGCGGGTCTGATTGAACATCTCGCCGGCGGCGTTCATCGCCTCGGTGATGCCGTCGGTGAAGAGGAGGACGGCGTCGCCCTCGGCGATCTCCACCGAGGCGTCGCTCAGCTTGCCGGCCAGGTCGTCCACCAGGCCCAGCCAGGTGCCGGTGGTGGGCAGCGTCTCCACGGTGTTCGAGGCCTTGCGCCAGATAAGGACGTCCTGGTGCTTGCCGGCAAAGGTCATGCGCCCGCCGTCGAGCCGCGCCAGCCACACGCTCATGTAGCGGTCGGTGGAGAGGCGGGAGATGTTCTGCTTGACCACCGAGTTGACCAGCTCGAGCACCCGCGACGGCATGTACCCGGTGGTGCGGTCCACGGTGGCGAAGATGCTCGTCTGCGTCATCATCATGATCAGGCCGGAGGCGACGCCGTGGCCGGAGACGTCGCCGATGGCGAGCCAGGTCTCGCCCGCCGCGGTCTGCAGGATGTCGTAGTAGTCGCCGCCCACCTCGGCGGCGGGCAGCATGCGAGCGGCGACGCGGAAGCCCGGCACGCGATCCACCTTGGGAAGCAGCGCCGTCTGGATGCGCTTGGCGAGCTCCATCTCGCCCCAGAGCGCGTCGCGGGCGGCGGAGAGCTTGGAGCGGCCCCAGAACTCCTGCTCGATGAGGCGCTGCTTCACCACGTTGACGGCGACCGCGATGACGGTGGTGGCGATGAGGAAGTAGAGGTTGTTGAAGAGCGCCTCCATCCGGATCGGCTCGTGGCTGGGAAAGACGAGGTTGAAGCCGATGTAGAGGCTGAGGACGATGAGGGCGTTGGCCACCGAGTGGAAGAAGCCCCAGGGCAGGAGCACCACGATGGCGATGACCACCAGGTTGAGGCCGGCGTAGTACGGCGAGTTGAAGCCGCCCAGGTTGGTGGTCATGGCGGCGATGGCGCCCGCGGTGACCAGCGTCAGCAGGTAGCCGTGCAGGATCGATCGGTTGCTGGGCAGGGTGGCGCGCAGGACGAAGAACTGGATGACGGGGACGATGGTGGCGAGGCCGCGGTAGAGAGCGAAGCGCCCCAACAGCTCGGGCGAGACCACCATGTAGTCGAGGAGGAAGAAGGCCGGCACCAGCGTGAAGGCCAGCGCCGACAGCGTCATCGACCAGCGGTGCGCGAGGTCGTTGATGTAGGCGCGCAGCTCGGCCTGGTCGCGCACCTCGTCCGGCCCCTGGCGCAGCTCCGCCTGGGCGCGAACCTCGCTGGTGACGGTTGCCTCGGCCATGCGGTCCTTCTGGGCGACTACCGCCCGCTGGTCTTGGTGATGTGCAGGAAGATCTGGCAGCCGCTCTCCTCGAAGGAGATGCGCGACTGCGCGCCCGGCAGCGCATCGGCGAGGCGGAGCAGCTCGCCCTCGGTGCGGTACCAGAGGGTCCAGTCGGCCCAGTACTCCATGAAGACGCGCGAGGAGTTGCGCGCGTGGAAGTTGCCGACCACCAGCTCGCCCCCGCGGGCGAGGCGCGCGTAGAGCCAGGAGAGCACGGCGGTGGCGGTGGTGTCGGTGAGGTAGTCGAAGAGGCCCATCGAGTAGACCAGGTCGAAGGAGCTGTCCTCGATGGGCGAGCCGCCCTGCTGCATGGTGCGCACCGAGGTGCAGAGCGTGGTGGCCTGGACCTTGATGCCCAGCGACTTGTCCAGCCGCTCGACCACGCCGCGGGCCTCGCCGAGCGCCTCCGGATCCTGGTCGAGCAGGGTGAAGGTCACCCGCTTGACGTCTTCGGGGCTGCGCAGGATCTCGTTCAGCTCCTCCGCCGGGCCGCAGGCGACCGAGAGGATCCGCAGGGGCGCCTCGCCGACCTGCCGCCCCATCCGCTCCCGGACCAGCTCGCCCACCAGCTTGCGCCGGTTGCGCACCGCCTGCGCGGCGGCCAGCTCGATCGGATACTTGTGCATGAACTGCGAGAAGATGGTGGGGCCGCGGAAGTCGTTGGCGTAGATGAGCCGCATCACTTCCGAGTCGCCGGCGTACCCGCGCGGCTTGCTGTTGGTGCGGGCCAGGAGCTCCGAGCTGAGGATGAAGTCGCGCAGCTGCTTGCGGAAGTAGAAGCCGTGCTGCTCCTGCTGCGGCCGCGAGAGCTTGGCGGTGAGGCGCTCCAGCTCCAGCACCCGCTCGTCGAACCAGGTGCGGAAGCGCGGATACTCCTGCTCGCGGGCCAGCGCCTGCAACTCGTTGCGGGTCTGCGCAGACTCGCCCACCAGCCGCGCGTCCAGCTCCTCGAAGACCGAGCGGTAGACTTGCAGGTCGAAGAGCAGGTCGGCGACGAAGGAGCGGAATTCGTTGCTGATGGCGTGCCGGCGGTTCCACGCCATCGGCAGGTTGTTGACCCGCTGCTGCAGATCGCTGATGGCCCGCCGGGGAAGCAGGCCGGAGAAGTCGTAGATGCGGTCCTTGAAGACCAGCCGCCCCATGGCCACGTCGGAGGGCGGATCCTCGCGGCGCCGCCGCGGCATGCTGTCGCCCGACTCGTACCGGCAGCTGCCCAGCGCCACCCAGTTGCCGCCCAGGTCGAGGGCGGCGTCGGTGAAGGGCGCGCCGGCCGGGGGCGGATCTTCGCCCTTCTTGAAGGCGACCACCAGCGAGTTGGGCCGGGCCCAGACCACCTGGGCCTCGATCATGCGGTCCGCCGCCGTGAGCCGGCAGGGGATCGATGTCGGTCTGTCCGCGACCTCCATCGGCTAGACCCCCAGGATGCGGATGCGCTGGTCGCCGGTGTGGAACACCTGGAGGGCCGAAAAGCTCAGCTCCTGCCACCGCAGCTTCTTGTCGTAGTTGATGACCATGCTGCCGCCGCGGCGCTTGGCCTCTTCGATGAGGCGCACCACCGGCGTGATGGTCGAGGAGTTGAAGTACTCGATGGCGCGGAAGTCGAGCGTCAGGGGCCGCTTCAGCTCGCTGGCGCGGTCGAGCGCCTTGGTGAGGATGGGGATGAGGAACTCGGCGGGCTCGCGGGCGGTGCTGCGGCCCCTCCAGATGACGAGGACGGTGGCCGGCTCCTCCGAGACGGTGAGCGTGAGGGCGTGGCTGGTGAAGGTCTCGGTCGGCATCAGGCCTGACCTCCGCCGGAGGTGTCGAACGGAAAGGTCGCCGAGACCACCAGGATGCCGTCGGCGCCGACGTAGAAGTCGAGGGTGGACTGTCCTTCGTAGGCGATGCGCACCAGGCCCAGCCGGCTCTCGGTGGAGAGCAGGCTCTGGGCCGAGACGTCGCGCAGGCGCTCCAGGTAGGCCTGGAAGGGATCGTGGAAGCCGCGGTTCCACTGGATGGTGTGGTCGAGGACGGAGAGCGAGTCGGCCTCCTCGCGGGTCACGGGGTTCGAGACCGTCACGGTCACCGCGCTGGTCTGGACGGCGAGGGACACCTTGACGATCTCTTTCTCGCCGTTGAAGTGGCCATACTTGGTGGCGTTCTCGGCGAGCTCACAGGCGACCATCGAGAGGGCGTTCTGCGCGTCGGCATTGAGGCCTTCCGCCTTGAGGAAGTCCACGCATTTGCCTCCCAGCGCGTCGATCTCCTCCCAGACGGGCCTGAGCGCCAGCTGCAACGTCACCTGCATTGCATGATTCCTGACCCCTGTCCGGGCTGCGAGTCTCGACGGAGCGGAGAATAGACCGCGCTTTCACGCGCTGGCAAAAAAAGAGCCGGAGGGCCCGGGGTCGGACACGGGTAGGGTTCCGGAGGGCGGGTGGAGCCTCGACCTGTTTTTTTTCAGGCCGGGCTGTGAACTGCGTGACGTTGCATCGGAGCGGATCGGTAACCATCATCCGGCCGGAAGGTCGACCGGTAGCTTTCGACGAACGAGCCCGGAGGCGCTCAAAGTGACCAAGGCGCGCAAGTCACGCCGCACGCAGAGCCTGTCGAAAGCCCCCACGGGCGTCGCCGGCCTCGACGATCTGACGCAGGGAGGCCTGCCCCGGGGCCGGCCCACGCTGGTCAGCGGCAAGGCCGGGTGCGGCAAGACGGTGCTGGGCCTCGAGTTCCTCGTCCGCGGCGCCGTCGAGTTCGACGAGCCCGGCGTCATCGTCTCCTTCGAGGAGAGGGCGGAGGAGCTGGCCACCAACGTCCGGTCTTTTGGCTTCGACCTCAACCAGCTGGTGGCCGAGAAGAAGCTGGCGCTCGAGTTCGTGGCGGTGGAGCGGCACGAGATCGAGGAGACGGGCGAGTACAACCTGGACGGCCTCTTCGTCCGGCTCGCGCACGCCATCGACTCCGTCGGCGCCAGGCGGGTCCTGCTCGACACCATCGAGTCGCTCTTCTCCGGCCTGATGAACCTGTCCATCCTGCGTGCGGAGCTGCGCCGCATGTTCCGCTGGCTGAAGGACAAGGGAGTGACCGTCATCGTGACCGGCGAGCAGGGCAACGGAGCGCTGACCCGGCAGGGCCTGGAGGAGTACGTCTCCGACTGCGTCATCTCCCTCGACGTCCAGCTGGTCCACCACGTCGCCACCCGGATGCTGCGCGTGGTGAAGTACCGCGGCAGCGCCCACAGCACCGACGAGTACCCCTTCATCATCACCGAGCGCGGCATCTCGGTGATGCCGGTGACCTCGATGAGCCTCGCCCACGAGGCCTCGCTGGAGCGGGTCTCCACCGGCAACCCGGCCCTCGACGAGCTCATCGGCGGCGAAGGCTTCTACCGGGGCAGCACGGTGCTGGTCTCGGGCACCTCCGGCACCGGCAAGACCAGCATCGCCGCCTCGCTCATCCTCTCCGCCTGCAAGCGCGGCGAGCGCTGCATGTACTTCGCCTTCGAGGAGTCGCCGGCGCAGCTCTCGCGCAACATGCGCTCGATCG
>JANXXR010000706.1 GCA_025350525.1 Deltaproteobacteria bacterium | reverse complement strand
ATGCGCAGCCATTCGTCCCAGTCGCGCGGCGGGGCGTCGAAGCCGGCCTGCGCGAGCAGGTCGCGGCGGTAGAAGAGCACCCGCGTGTCCACGTACCAGGGCACGCCGTACTGCCGCCCGTCGATGACGTTGGTGGCCACGATGCCTGGATGGTAGTCGGCGAGGTCCACCTCGCTCTTGACGCGCAGGCGCTCGTCGAGCGGGGCGAGGGCGTCGAGCGCGACGAACTCGGGGAGCCAGGTGTTGCCCATCTGGGCGAGGTCGGGCGTGGCGTCCCCGGCGTAGGCGGTGAGCAGCTTTTCGTGGGCCGCCGAGAACGGCAGCTGCTCGACGCGGACGCGCAGGCCCGGGTTCTCGCGCTCGAAGGCCACCAGGAGCTGCGTGGCGATCTCGCCCTCGCGCCCCATGGCCCAGAAGTGGAGGACGCCCGGATCGTCCCGCGAGCAGGCCGCGGCACAGAGGGCGGCCGCCATTCCCACCGCAGCGCGAGCTGACCGCGCGTGAACGCTCACCCCAGCCATCCGCCAGTGAAGCCCGCCAGCCGCAGGCCGCGCTGCAGGGCGGGATGACCGCGCATGCTCTTCCAGACCAGCTCTCCGCGGGCGTTCCCGATCATCGCCAGCAAAGGGCCCAGCTCGATGCCGAGGTAGTCGGTGTCCACCCAGCCGAGGCCCGGCACCAGCCGGCCGTTGCCGATCTGGACGTCGCTGAAGGTGAAGCTCTGGTTGAAGGCGAAGAACCCATAGCGCCCGTAGATGGCGCGCCCGTAGCGCTGGTACATCGCGGCCAGCGCCGGCAGCGCGATCTCGGGCGCGTGGGCCACCGAGGAGCCCGCGCCGTAGGGGGCGATGGTGCCGTCGTCGTAGTGGGCGGGGCCGCCCATTCCGCGGCCGGCGTAGCCGTGGAACTGGCGGACCTTTCCGTTGAAGAAGCGGCTGACGTCGGCGGGCCCGTCGCAGGCGGTGACGCCCCAGAGGTCGCGCCCGTATCCGGCCCAGCCCTCCGGGTTCGCGATTGCATAGCCCTGCTGGGCATAGGCGGCGCGCCGCGAGTTCTCGAAGTAGTCGATGCCCTTGCCCTTCATGTACGCGTCGGCGATGCCGCGCATGTCCACCCAGCACTGGGTGAACTGGTGGCCGAAGAGCGGAGGGAAGCGCAGGTACGTCTGTCCGTACTCGGTGGCCCAGCCGGAGTTCGGCGAGGTCTCGTAGGTGCTGGTCCAGGCGGCCCAGGCGTCGGCAGAGAGGGCATGCGTGGGCGAGCCCATCGCCAACAGATAAAGCAGCGAACCTTCGTTGTAGCCCTTCCAGTCGTAGACGATGAAGCCCTGCTCCGGGCTCCAGCCCATGGCCACCCAGGGCGGGCGCGGCTGCGCCCAGGTCCAGTCGACGCGGGCGTAGACCTCGTCGACCAGCTTGCGGATCAGCGTCTCGTCCGCGTCGGCTCCGTCGAAGAAGGCCTGGCAGTGCAGCATGCCGGCGAGCAGCAGCGTGGTGTCGATGGTGGAGAGCTCGCAGTCGCGATAGCGCGCGCCGGTCCTGGCATCGAGGAAATGATAGAAGAAGCCTTGGTAGCCGCTGACGCCGGTCGCGGCGCTGCCCTGGGGCGCGTCGTGGAAGAAGCGGACGGTGGCGAGCGCGCGGGCCCGCGCCTGCTCGCGGGTGATGAAGCCCCGCTGCGCGCCGGTGACGTAGCCGGTGAGGGCGAAGCCAACCGCCGCGATGCTGCAGAACGAAGGCGTGGGCCAGCGGTCGAAGGTCAGGCCGGTGGCGGGGTCGGTGGTCTCCCAGAAGAAGTCGAAGGCGCGGCGCTCGAGATCGGTGAGCAGCGCGTCGGCGGGCAAGGGCGGAACATTCAGGGGCGGCGGGGTCGGCGCGACGCCGTTGGTCTTGCAGGCGGCCAGCGGCACCGCCAAAAAAGCCGCGAGCAGATCGCGGCGCCCGAGCCCGGTGCGTTTTCCATGATCCATGGGAACCTCCGCGCCCGCGCAGGCGCCAAAAAGACGCGCCTGCGCGGGGCGGCTGGAAAGCTTCGACTAGAAGCTGTAGTTCGCGTTGAGCTTCACGGTGCGGGTCGGTCCGCGGATGCCGTTCGGATCGTTCAGGGTCAGGTTGTCCAGGCCGAGAGAGTTGGCCGGCTTTCCCGCGGGCACGCCCACGCCACCAAAGGGATTGGTGTCGTAGGAGTAGTTGGTCCAGTTGAAGACGTCGAGCACGTCGGCGCGGACGGTGAGCCCGCCGGGCCCGAGGTCGAACCGCTTCGACACGCTGATGTCGAGCTGCTTGAACACCGAGGGCGAGTCGCCGAGGAGGGCCACCGCGCCGGTGCCGTTCGAGATGCTGCAGGGATTGTCCCCGACGAAGGGACAGCCGACCACGCGCCGCGGGAGGCCGC
Organism: Deltaproteobacteria bacterium; assembly: GCA_025350525.1. GTDB lineage: Bacteria > Myxococcota > Myxococcia > Myxococcales > 40CM-4-68-19 > 40CM-4-68-19. Next base: position 6,229 of record JANXXR010000706.1, on the reverse strand, counting down.
TGCCGAAGGTGAACTTGCTGGAGAGGACGAAGCCGAACGGCAGCAGGTTGTCGGCGAGCCCGGCGACGACCAGGCGGTGCTTGTCGACCAGGCGCGAGGTGTGGAACTGCCGGTCGGCGCCCGCCCTTCCGTAGGTGAAGTCGAAGATGTCGTCGTTCCACTCGCGGTGCTTGGTCTGCGCGTCGTTGTAGGTATAGGCGATGGTCGCCGTCCAGCCCGAGGCCCGCGTGTAGGGCTTCTCGATCTTGCCGAGGAACTGGCGGGTGCGGGTCTCGCCGATGAAGTCGCCGAGGATGAGCGAGCCGAATCCGGCCGGGCCGCCGAAGAGCGGGTCGATGCCGGACTGCGTGGCATATCCGCCGTTCAAGTCGCGGTTGCCGCTGAACCACTGGAACTGGTTCTTCCCGTCCAGCTCGCTGACGGCTGCCTCGACGTTGAAGATCGAAACGGCCTGGCGGACGCCCGTGCTGAACTGGTCGGTGTACGGCATGTGGAAGTCTTCGCGGATGAGCCAGATCTCGCCTTTGGGCTGCAGGTTCTTCTGCGTCTCGTCGAGGGCGTGGTTGGCCATGGCGCGGTCATACGACCGTCCGTAGCCGGCGAAGACAACCGTGTTCTTGTCGCCGAAGATGTCGTACGACGCTCCCAGCCGCGGCGCGAACGCTCCCAGGTAGGTCTTGCGCGAGTGACCGTCGGCGATGTAGTCGGCGAGGTTGACACCGCCCTTGGCGAGCGACTGCGCGTAGGTCTGACCGGGCGCAGCCGTCTGGCCCCCGAAGGTCCGGGTGTCGGGCCCATTGAGGGCCGCGACCCGGTCGGCGGGCGTGACGTAGTCGTTGTTCAGCATGTTGGTCTCGACGTCCCACCGCAGGCCCAGGTTCAGCTGCAGCGAGCTGGTCAGGTCCCAGTCGTCCTGCGCGTAGATGCCGATCTGGCCGTTGTTGATGCTCACCGCGGTCGGATCGAGCTTGCGATCGATCTTGCACTGGTCGCTGTTGTTGCCGCCGTTGATGATGTTGGTTCCGGTGCAGGTTCCGGTGGCCGGGTCGTAATACGGCACGCCCGTGGTGGGGTTGATCAGGGTCTGGACCACGTCGACGGCGCGCGAGGTTCCGGAGAGGTCGTAGTTGAGGTAGGAGAACTTGAGCCCGCCCTTGAAGACGTGGCTCGCGATCGCCGACCAGGTCAGGTCCTGGGCGAGGGTGACGCCGCGCTGCCCGCGCTTCTGGGCGTCGGGCGAGCCGCCGGTGAGGATGATGTCCTGGCCGCTGTCGATGGTGGCCGGGGTGGCGGTCGAAACCTTGTACCGGATCTCCGGCGTGTTGAGGTTCGACTGCGGCTGCCAGTAGGCGTTCTGGTAGCCGAGCCGGGTCTCCGAGACCAGGTCGGAAGTCAGGGTCCACTGGTGGAGGGCATCGATGCGGAACTCGTCGTTTGCGCGGTTCTTGTCGTTGCCGGGAGCGCTCAGGTTGGCATCTTCGGCGATGTGATCCGTCTCGAGCCGCAAGGTCGACGAGACAGTCAGCCTCCGGTCCGGCGCCAGCTCCGCGTTCACCTTGGCGAAGAACAGGTTCTCGTTGAAGGGGTCGACGTAGGAGCCGCCGTCCGCCGCGAGCGAGGGCACGATCCCCGCGTTGGCGACCTTGTCGAGGTTCCTCGGGAGCACCTGGCGGGAGTCGCGGATGATCTTGCCGTCATAGGCGAAGAAGAAGTTGATGGAGTCCTTGACGATGGGGCCGCCCAGGTTGAGCCCGAACTCGTTCTTGTTCGAGGGCAAGAGGGGTTGCCCCTGCTGCTCCCGCTGGATCTCGAGCGGAGACTTGGCGCGCCAGTTGGTCTGGGTGCGGTCGTAATAGACCTCGCCGTGCAGGTCGTTGCTGCCCGACTTGGTGACCGCGGTGATGGCGACGCTGCTCACCTGGTCGAACTCGGCCTTGTAGTTCTGCGAGAGGACCTTGAGCTCCTTGACCGCCCCCTGGGGGAAGGGATTGCCGCGGCTGGTGTCCTCGCCGGTGATGCCTCCGCGCAGGATGTTGTTCTTCTGGCTGAAGCCGTCGATGAAGACGTTGAGGTTGTTCTGATCCTGCGCGCCGGCGCGGATCCGGCTGAAGCCGTTGCCCTGGTCCTGCTCGAAGACCACGCCGGGCGCGAGATCGGCCGAGGAGAGGAAGTTTCGGGTGGTTTGCGGCAGGCCCTCGATCAGGACCGGCGCGACGTTGGTGCCGAGCTCCGAGGTCTTGACGGACCGGCGCTGCCGCCGGGTGCCGACCACCACGATCTCCTCGGCCTTGCCCTCGGGCCTGGTCAGGCCCAGGTCCACCGAGGCGGTGTCGCCCACCGCCAGCGTGATCGGCTCGCTCTTGGCCACGCCGTTCGGGTTGGTGACGCGGATCTCGTAGACGCCGGGCGGCAAGCCGGGGATCACGTAGCTGCCGTCCTGGAGCGTGACGGTCCGGTAGGTGAAGCCGCTCTCGCTGCTGACCGCGACCACGCTCAGCCCGGCTGCCGCCGGAGCGCCGCTGGTGGTGATCTGCCCCCGGACGGTGGCGGTGCTGATCTGGGCTTGCGCGGTGCCTGCCAACAACAAAACCAGCGCCGCTACCGTGAGCTGGCGACAGGACTTCTGCAGACGTCTCATGATTGCCTCCTTGAGCTTGCGGCCTCGACCGCAAGCGGGTGAGCACACTTCGAGGGCGCTGGCCTTTGCCCGAATGCGTTTAGCGGCGAGACCGCCGTCGTCTCGTCGATCATCTCGAAACCCCCAACCGCCGCGGCGCGCCGCGCCGGGCACCCGCAGCTGCGCCGTACCACCAGTTGGGTGGGCAGCACCAGCGACTGACGCCGCGAGGAAGGCGCGGCCACGCGGGCCAGCAGCAGCTGCACCGCCTGCTGGCCGAGGTCGCGCATCGGCTGCCGCACGGTGGTGAGCGGCGGCTGCAGGTGTCGGGAGAGGGCGATGCCGTCGAAGCCGGTGACCGCGATGTTGGCCGGGACCCGCAGGCGGGCCGCGCGCAGCACCTGAAGGCCGCCCACCGCCATCTCGTCGTTGCCGAAGAGGACGGCCTGCGGCGGCTTGCCGCTGGCCAGCAGCGCGCGCATGGCCCGGGCGCCGCCCGCCTCGGTGAAACCTCCGTCGGCGGCGGGCTGGGCAGGAACGGGAAGCCCGGCCTCCCGCAGCGCCTGGCAGAATCCGGCGAAGCGCTCGCGGGAGTCGGGCGAGCGCGCGGGGCCGCCCACGAAAGCGAGGCGGGTGAACCGGTGGGCAGAGAGGAGGTGCGCGGTCAGCTCGCGCATGCCGCCGCGGTTGTCGGCGCCGACGTAATCGAGCTTGGAGCGGTTGGACCGATCGGCCAGCACCACGATGGGCACGCTGCGGGAGAAGGCGGCGATGTCGGTGACCGGCAGGCTGCGCGCCAGCACCACCAGGCCATCGACCTGGCCGACGACGTGGCGGGCCAGCTTGCGGCCAGCGCCCCGGGTGGACGCGATCAGCACCGCCACGCCGGCTGCGGCCGCGGCGCGCTCGGGCGCCCCGGATGATCTGGTCGATATAGAGAGGCGACTCCTCCTCCGACTCGCTGAAGGCGGCCAGATCGGGGAAGAGCAGGCCGACGATTCCGGTCTTGCGGAAGGCGAGGCCGCGCGCCGGACCGCTCGGGACCCAGCCGATGGCGCGGGCGGCGGCGAGCACCCGCTTGCGGGTCGCCGGCGAGAAGCCGGTGCCCTCGTGCATAACGCGCGAGACGGTGGCGGTAGACACGCCACAGCGTCTGGCTACTTCATAAATCGTTGATCGGGTCGCCACGGATGGTCATCGCTCCAACGACGTAACCGCTTACGGCGAGGTAAGCGCTTACCTGCCCGCCTTGTCAACGACGAAGCGGTCTCTGTTTTACGACCATTTGCGTCAATTGCGGGAGTCGCTTTGGAGTGCCGCGCCGCGCGCGTGGTAACCCACTGCGGGTGCAGCAGCGCCAGATCCGCTTCGTCCTCCACCGTCCCAAGCGCTCCGAGAACATCGGCGCGGCGGCGCGGGCGCTCGCCAACACCGGCGCGGGAGAGCTGTGGCTGGTGGCGCCGCGGGCGTGGGACGAGGAGACCGCGGCCAAGGTGGCGACGCGGGGGGCGCGCCAGGTGCTCGACCGGATGCGCGTGGTTCCGACTCTCGACGACGCGCTGGCCGGCTGCATCGACGTGGTGATGACCTCGGGCCGCGAGGTGCGCGGCGCGCTCGATCCGCCCCAGGCGGCGCAGCGTCTCATCGAGGTCCCCGGGCCGGCGGCGCTGGTCTTCGGCGACGAGCAGAACGGGCTCGACAACCTGACGCTGCGCCGCTCGAGCGCGGCGGCGACCATTCCCACCGTCGAGAAGAGCTCGCTCAACCTGGCGCAGGCGGTGCTGCTCTTCGCCTGGGAAGTGCAGCAGGCCGCCGGCGCCGCCCCGCTGCCGCCGGCCCCGCGGCGGCCGCTGGCCGACGAGCGTCACCTCGCCATCCTCCGCGAGCGATCGCTCCTGGCGCTGCGGCGCGCCGGCCTCACCCAGCGCAACCATCCCGACCGCGTGGTGGACGATCTCATCCGCGTCCTCCAGCGGGCCCACGCCACCGCCCGCGAGGTGCGGCTGCTGCTGGCGCTCATCCGCAACCTGGGCGGCTGGCCCTGAGTCCCGCAAGCGTGGCGAGGTTCATGCGCTGGCTGCTGGCAGCACCGTTTGATAGGTTCGCGCCCCCATGGGCCAGGAATCCGGCGTCGAGGAACGCGACGTCAGCAAGGAGGAGATCAAGGCTGGCGTCGAGCTTCGCGCCGGACACAAGGTGACCCTGATCATCGGCGGCACCGGTCACCCGGCAGTTGCCGATCCGGGAGCGGGGCCGGCCGCCGATCCGAAGCCCGGGCCGGACACGCCGGGGCAGACGCCGGCGCAACCTTCCGATCCCGCGCAGCCGGACGATCCCGGTCCGGCGCCCCAGCCCGGCAAGCCGCCCCGGCCCGAGGCGGCGCCCACGCCCCACGACGCGCTCGAGGCAACGCTCCTCTCCGCCGCCGGCGCTCCGCAGAAAAGGATCGAGTGGGAGATCGCGCTGCCCGACGGGAGCAAGCGCGCCGGGCGCACCGGCGACGACGGAAAGATCCACCTCGAGAACCTGCCGCCCAACGCGCAGTGCACGCTGGACCTGCCGGACCTCGACGCCGAGCAGACCGAAGCCGCGCCCGCCGCGGGCCGCGTCCGCTACCAGAAGGATCTGGCGCTGCAGGCGGGGACCAATCCGCAGGTGGAGCTTGCGCCCCGGGTGCGCAGCGCCAAGCTGAAAGGCCTTCACTTCGAGACGGCCAAGACCTTCCTCTTGCCCGGCGCGATGAAGGGCATCCGCACCTTGCGGGCGCTCTACCAGACCTTCGGCGGCGACCTCTCGGTGCTCATCTCGGGCCACACCGACACGCAGGGCGGCGCCGAGCTCAACCGCGGTCTCTCCGACGAGCGCGCCGACTCCATCGCGCGCTTCCTCACCGACGACGTCGACGGCTGGGTGAAGTTCTACGCCGGGCAGCCCTTCAGCAATCCCTGGGGCGTGCGCGAAGACCAGCACATGCTCCTGACTTTGAGGGACGGCGGGGGCGCGCCCTTCCTCGCCGGCGGGGTCGATGGCGCGCTCGGCCCGAAGACGCAGGACGCGTACCGGAAGTTCCAGGGTGAAAAGGGGCTCAATCCGACCGGGCTTCCCAATCGCGATACCCGGCGGGCCTTGGTCACTGCCTATATGGCGCTGGAAGGAACTTCCCTGCCGCCCGGCGCCAAGCTCGCGGCGCACGGCTGCGGCTTTACCCGCCTTGCCGTCCAGACCGGGCCCAACGTCGACGAGCCGGAGAACCGGCGGGTGGAGATTTATCTCTTCGAGGGCGAGGTCACGCCGCCGCCCCGGGCGAAGTGCATTGCCGGCGGCTGCCCCGAATATCCGCAATGGCTCGCGCGCAGCAAGGACACCGTCGATTTGGACGCGCCGCCGGGAACCCTGGCCGCCACGGTGGTGGACGAGGGCGGCAATCCGATCGCGGGCGCCGGTGTGCACGTCAGCGGGCTGGTCGCCCAGGACCAGCAGACCGGCGCCGACGGCGTCGCCAGCTTCGATGCGCTGGTGGCCGGCAAGTACAAGGTCATCGCCGACAAGGAGGGCTTCACCGCGGCCGACACCGACCTCGACATCGCCTCGGGCGGCGCCGCGGCGGCGACG
>JANXXR010000694.1 GCA_025350525.1 Deltaproteobacteria bacterium | reverse complement strand
GTGCACCTAAAAGATTGAGAGCGATGGGCATGTTCCTGCCAGACGATCTAGAGAAGATGAAACATGCGCTCCCGGAAGTCACTATCGAGATGCGCAAGGCTCTAGAACAGATCATGGTCGAGTGGCTCCCGGGGTTGAAGTCGCCTAGGGCGCGGGAGTACCTCACGCACGGTGTCGGTCGCAGGTTGAGGATCCTGCAAAGATGCTTCGAGAACGTCTTCGCGATCTGCCCGGTAGGTCACACGGAGCCCTTGTCGGACGCGGAGCGGACAGACTTAGAAATCAGTCTTCATGCCTTCGTGATCAACGTTCATGGCTTGTTGGACAACCTCGCCTGGGTGAGGGTCTTCGAGGGAACCCGGAGTGGTGGTCTTCCCCCACGGACCCAGGTAGGTCTCTTCGACAAGCCGATCGTGGGGAAGTACCTCTCAGAAGAGGCGCGGGAGTACCTGGCTCGTCCCGAGATCATCCGTTGGTACCAAACGTACGCGAACAACTACCGAGATGCTCTGGCTCATCGGATTCCGCTCTACGTTCCACCGAGCACTATGACCAAGGCGGAGGCGAAGAAGGCCCAAGAGCTGGAAGATCAAATCATGGAGAAGATGAAGAGCCACGACTTCGCCGCAATGGAAGCTCTCGAAGAGGCTCAGGATAAGGTTGGGACCTTCTCGCCGGTGTTCGTCCACTCGTATAAGGACACCGATAGGTCACCACCGGTCGCGTTTCATCCACAGTTGATTCAAGATGCGCGCACGGTAGTCGAATGCATTCGTGTCGTGAGCATCGATCCAAAGAAGTAAGAGAAAGCACCCACCCTTAAGGAGTCGAAGAGCACCGGGGAAGAGAAGCAAGGAATGAGAGCGAACGCTCCCGAAGGCGCGGCTTGCGTTCGCGGCATTCAAGAGCGCCTTCGAGGCGACACGGAAGCCGTGCCGAGCGCGGTCCTTCGCCGGGCGAGGCGGCCAAGCGCGCCGCACGCCCAAGAGCGAAGCAGCCCCTACTGCTTGGCCTTTAGCTTGGAGTCGTTCTCCTTCATGAAGGCGCGGATCTCATCGGCCATGTCGAGCAGCTTGGCCACTGCTCCTTGTAAGAGCGTGATCGGAAAGCGCCCCATGCCATAGATCGAGAGCCCGCCTTTCTCGCTCACCTTCATCGAGATTCCACGCCCGCCGCGCGCCTTCAGCGATTCGTTTTCGGCCTTGAGCCCGTCAATCTCTGCTTTCAGGTCTTCTTCCATCATCAGCACTGTTCTCCACATTCCGATTTCACGCCAAAGGAACTCTACGCTACCGCCCCGACGTCTGCGATCGAAGGCAGCTGTCGCCACCCTTGCCGCTGCTCGCTCCATGCGGCTCGGCCGGCAATCGGCAAGACCAGCCGCGCCGTGGGCGTGGCGCGGCCACACAGGATCGCTTCCTGAATGTCCGGCGCCAGCATCAGCAGATCCATGACCTGCGAGATCCGCGCGCGGGAAACCCGCCCCAGCCTCGCCAACTCCGCCATCGACTCGACCTCGCCGCGGTCCAACATCCCCTGGAACTTGTGCGCTAGGGCCAGCAGCCGGGCCACCCGTGGCACCTTCTCGCCGGCAGGCGCCTTCGTCGGCAACGCGTACGTCACCTTCATGCCGCGCTCCTCTGCTCGCCCGCGAGCGAAGCGAGGCCGGTGGGCCGGAAGGTGATCGCCACCTCCTTCGGGTCGTAGTCCACTCGCTCGATGAGCAACTGCAGCAGGCTGGCCTGCTCACGCGGCACCAGCGCGTCCCACACGGGGTCGAACTGCGCCAGCGCCTTCGCTGCCTCACTCGGTTCAATGTCGGTGCCCTCAATAGCGGCCAGCGCCCGCTGGATCTCGCTCAGCCGGGTCTCGATCTGAACCGCCCGCTCGTCCAGCGCGGCGGACGGCAGGCGCCGCGCCTCCGCCTGGCACCGCTGGTGCTCAGCCTGAAGCATCCGCCGTTCCTGCTCGAGTTGGCCCTGCTCACGCTGCCGGTCCTCGGCTGCGGCTCGCAACGTCTCCTGCAACAGCGCCGGGTCGCGCCCGATGCCGCGAATGCGTTCCACGATGAAGGCCTCCAACTCGGCCGCCGCAACCGCCCGCACCGGGCACTCGGCGTTCCCGCGGCGCCGGACGGCCGTGCACGAATAGTACCGGTAGTGCTTCCCGCGGGGCGAGGACGTGGCCGACGTCATGGCCGACCCGCAGGTCACGCAGCGCACCAGGCCACGTAGGAGGAACCCATGCTTGTTCCCTGCCCGGCTCCGGTCCTTCTGCCCGCCGGCCAGCATCTCTCCCACGCGCGCGAACAGGTCGAGGTCGACGATGCCGGGGTGCTCGCCGTCGTAGAGCTGGCCCTTCAGCCCGACCTTGCCAATGTAGATCGCGTTCCGGAGGAGCCCCCGAAGGCCGGTCTTGTCGAACCGGCCACCCTCGTGCAGGGTGCCCTTCTGCGTGGTCCAGCTCTTTGTGCGCCAGCCGCGGCCGTTCAGCACCTCGACGCAGCGGAGCAACGAGCGCTCCTGCAGGTAGATCTCGAAGATGGCGCGGACCTGGTCGGCCTCGGCCGGGTTGACCACGAGGCGGCCACCGCCCGGCGCCACGTCGTAGCCGAGGGGCGGCACGCCACCGGTCCATTTCCCCTTCCGGCGCGCTGCGCCTCCTGGTAGAGGCCGCGCAATACTGCACGACGGACCTGAACCCGTTGGCCCAAGAACGCGAGGGGATTGACCAGATTGCTCGGGAGGCGGAAGCCGCCGCGCAACGCCTTCGGCGCATGGCGACGACGACTGACAATCGAAAGCAGATTCGCAGTCGATTGATTGGCACTCCCGAAGCGAGCCGCCTCGCTCCGATGCTCCGAGATCGGCTAGCTCTCTACCTTGGGCAGCACCCAGAAGCTGGCGCGGACGAGGTTGCGGGCATGCTCGACGTGCTGGTGACGATGGAGAAGGCGCAAGCCGTGATTCCGCTACTTGGTGACCGGGAGGAGCGCCTGAGGCGCTGGCGGGGCACGATAGAGGTGGAACTGAACGCCCGGAGGACTTGCGACGACGTTGGGTCCCCAACCGCCCGGGCCCTTGCGTATGCCTTGATCTGCCGCCTCGCGGAGGCAGAGGGCGTGCCCACCTCCGGTGCTCGCGACCTATCGCGTCCTCGTGCCGAGGGTCAACGAGGTCGGCATCGATCTCGGCGGCGTCGAGCTCCCCGTGGTGGGAGTCCCCACCGCGACGCTGACCGGCTGGAACCTGCGGCGCGCCCCGTACGCCGACGGCGAACTGTGCGAGCTGAATGGCATGTTCCTCCCCTTGGCCAAGACGCAGGACCAGGCCGAGGCGGCGGGGGATCCGCGGCCCTCGCTGGAGAAGCTGTACCGGACCCACCGCGGTTACGTGAGGGCGGTCGAGCACTTCGTGCGCAGGAGCGTGCGGGAGCGCTTCCTCCTGCCCGAGGACGCCGCGGCGGCCGTGAGCGACGCCGAGGCGAGCGACGTGCTCGTGGGTGTCGGCCACTAACCTTGGGGCGTACCGCGCCGCATGCGGCGGCGCGCCACCGCCTTCCCCGAAGGTGTCAGGAAATCGTGCAACAGGGAGAGGTCGCCAGATTCGTTTCATCCATTTGTCCCCCCTTCGGTGCGACCCTTGGATCGCGCTGGCGAGGACTCCGGGACCTCCATAACGAAGGACCACGGCATGCGAGAGGATTCATCGGGAGTTCCCCCTGTGATCGTTTGCTGCGGTGCGGAGAAGCGCCACAAGCGGAACCGAATCAAGGCGGGGCGCGTCCCGATCAGCGCCTTGACGCGCAGCGCCTTGATCGCGGTAGCGGCGCGGCGCGAGATGGCGCCGTTTTCGGGCCTGGGGCCCATTGCATCCTGGCCGGAGGAGGAGGTGACGCGCCCGCCAGGTCTCAGCCCGGCAAGGCCGGGCATCCAAACCAACGCTCCCGCGAAAAGGGGAGGAACATGAAATTAATGCGCTGGATCTATCTCGGCACTCTCGCGTCTGCACTGATCGTTGCGCTAGGCCTGTGGAACCCGCTGAAGGCTGCGATTAACCAAGGGGCGCCCGCATACAAGGTCGATCCCTTCTGGCCAAAGCCATTGCCCGACCGATGGGTCACCGGCGAGGTGGCGGGCACCTGTCTCGATTCGAGTGAGCACCTCTTCACCATCAACCGGGGTCCCCAGAACAACAACTTGACCGCCAAGGAGAAAGACTTCGCCACTGCCTCGCCGCCGGTCATCGAGTTCGACCGCGCCGGCAACGTGGTCAACGCCTGGGGCGACCTCGCCATCCTCCCCAACGGGCTGCACGGCTGCTTCGTCGACTACCAGGACAACGTCTGGATCGCGGGCAACGGCGACGGCATCGTGCAGAAGTACTCGCACGGCGGGAATCTCTTGCTGCAGATCGGCACCAAGGGCGTCTGCGATGGCCCTTGCGGCGAAGCAGCGAGCTTGAACAGCAGTACCGTCTTGCTCAACGAGCCCGCCAACATGACGGTCGATGCGACCAACGGGGACATCTACATCGCCGACGGTTACGGCAACCACCGCGTGGTCGTGTTCAGCAAGGCCGGAACGTACCTGCGCCAGTGGGGCTCGGCCGGCCATGCGCCGGGACAGTTCTCGCCCACGGGCGGGGGGCACCCGCACTGTGTCCGCCTCGACAACGGCGGCCGCGTGTACGCATGCGACCGCGCCAACGATCGCGTGCAGGTCTTCACCAAGACCGGGACGCTCCTGCAGGTCATCCCCATCAAGCCCGGGACCGGGCAGGTCCCTGCCGGCATCGGCTCCGCCTGGGACGTCGACTTCTCCGCTGACCGGGCGCAGACGTTCCTCTTCGACGTCGACGGCGGCAACGAGGTCCTTTGGGAGATGGACAAAACCTCCGGCTCGATCCTGATCGGCTTCGGCCGCCCGGGCCACATGGCCGGCGACTTCACCTTCCTGCATTCGCTGGCGGTCGACCGGGGCAACAACCTGTTCCTCGGCGAGACCATCGGCGGCCGGCGCGTGCAGAAGTTCGTCCCGGTGGGCGAGGCGCGCGCGACCGACGAATACAAGGGCAGTCCCCACTACGATCCGCGGTTCCCGCACGCCAGGGACGGCGACGATCGCAACCAGGACGACTAGCACCAGAGATCGCGGGCGGCCGGGGGGCAGGTGCGCCGGCCGCCACGGTCGCGTGAGGAAAGCCCGATGACCGGACGGGTGGCGACAATTTTCGCGGTGGCCTTGGGCGCGCTCCTGGTCTCACTCGCCGGGCAGGCGCACGAGTTCAAGCTCGAAAGCACCGTCACGGCCTTCGTCAAGATCGAGGAGCGCGAGGCGCACCTTGCAGTGCGCTTGCCGCTCCACGTTCTGCGGACGATCAAGTTCCCGCTCGACCGCGCCGAGATCGCGCTCGCCCGCGCCGACCCTGCCGTCCAGCAGGCGCTGGCGCTCGTGGGCAGCCAGATCGTGATCTCCGAAGACGGCCGGGCGCTGGCCGCCCGGAGCGCCGGCGGCCGGCTGTCGTTGCCCTCGGATCGCTCGTTCGAGCACTATGAGGATGCGGTCCGGCACGCGGCGACGCCTCCCGATTTGTCGACGGGAATCTACGTCGACCAGGGCTACCTCGACGCTCATCTGGTGTACGCCATCGCCTCGCCGGCATCCCGGTTCACCATCCGGACCGCGCTCGCGCCCGAGCTCAAGGAATATCTCAAAGTCGCCGTCCGCTACCTGCCACCGGAGGGCGAAGGTCGGGCGATGGTGATCACGAGCCGTTCCGGAACGGTCTCGCTCGACCCGTCGTGGTACGAGGCCGCCTCGGGGTTCGTCGTGCTCGGCATCGGCCACATCCTGAGCGGGCTCGACCACCTGCTCTTCCTTCTGTGCCTGGTGATTCCGCTGGTCGGCCTGCGCCGGATCCTCGGCGTGATCACCGCCTTCACCGTTGCCCACTCCTTCACGCTGCTCGGCGCGGCCTTCGGGCTCGCGCCCGGCGGAGCTTGGTTCCCTCCTTTCGTCGAGACCGCCATCGCAGCGTCCATCGTCTACATGGCGCTGGAGAACATCGTGGGCGCGAACCTCCGTCGGCGGTGGCTGCTCACGGCCCTCTTCGGGCTGGTCCACGGGTTCGGATTCTCGTACGGGCTGAAGGAGAACCTTCAATTCGCCGGCCGGCACCTGCTGGTGTCACTGCTCTCATTCAACGTCGGGATCGAGCTCGGGCAAATCGCGGTGCTGATCGCGATCGTGCCGGCGCTGGCGCTGTTGCGCCGCCACCTCGCGCGGCGCGAGAGGGTCTTTGCCATCCTGCTTTCGGCGCTCGTCGCGCACACCGCCTGGCACTGGATGCTCGAGCGCGGCGAGGTGCTGTGGAAGGTCGACTGGCCCTCGTTGGACGCCGGGGGCGCGGTGACAGCTGCGCGCTGGCTTGCTGGAGCGCTGCTCGCGGCTGGAGCCGTGGAGCTCGCACGGCGCCGACTGGAGCGCGGCGCTGCGCGGCGTGGCGTGGGCTGACGCGAAGCGGCCGCCCGCGCGTAGTCAGTCCTCCTTCTCGCCTTCGTCGCCGTCATCGCCGTCGCAGTGCGCCGGCGCCTGTGCCGGAACGATCGTCCCGAGCAGGCCGTGCTTCTCGCCGTCGGGACCCGCGGTGAAGTAGAGGGTGTCCTTCGATCCCGAGCCCACCCCGTTCCCGAACTGCAGCGACCACAGGCCGTCGATGCTCAGTGTCGGGCACGCCGCGGAACGGAGCTGGCCCTTCCGCCGCAGCTCGCCATTCCCGCGCATGCTCAGCGGATCGAAAGCATTGATCTTCCCGTCGCCGAAGTTGCCGATCAGCAGGTCCCCGGCGAAGGCGCCGAATGTCGCCGGGGCGAGCGCGACGCCCCAGGGCGAATTGAGGCGGCCGCGCGACGCGACACGACGCACCAGCT
>JANXXR010000170.1 GCA_025350525.1 Deltaproteobacteria bacterium | reverse complement strand
GCGGTCGATCAGGCCGGGGCGCACGCTGTCCTGCGGCGAGGGGGCGTCGGGACCCATCGGCGTCAGCCAGGGCCACCACCAGGCGTGCACCGGCTGCTCGAAGGCGCCGTGGGGGATGTAGATGCAGGCCGGGTCGGCCTGCTTGCATTGGGTGCTCGCCGGGAGGCACTGGCCGTTGGAGCAGAAGTTGCCCGCAGGGCAGGAGACGTTGGCGCAGGCGGTGGCCTGCGAGACCGGATCCTTGGCCTTGCAGGTGCCGTCCGCCTGGCAGATGCCGTCGCCGCAGTCGGCGTTCTTGGTGCAGCCGGTCTTGCCGGGCTGCACCGAGCACGAATCATCCGTCTGGGGGTCGCACGGCAGGACCTGCTTCTTGTCCACGCACGCGACCGCCAGCAGCGCGACCGTCAGAATCGAAACCTTCCCCCACCCCATCCAATACCTCCCGAAGGCTGCGCGGAGGGTGGGGATGGCGCTGCCGCCCGGCAAGCGGGGCAGCGTGCGGTCCCGTCGGGTGGCCGACAAATGGCACCCTGGGTTAGAAATCGCGCAACGTTTCTGACCCGCCAGTCATCCAAAGCGCCAGATGCCCCGCCCAGCCGACCCCAACGCCAAGGACGCCCTCATCGCCGCCGCGCGGAAGGAGTTCGCGCGCCGGGGCGTCCGCGGGGCTCGGATCGAGGACATCACCGCCGCCTGCGGCCTCTCCAAGGGCGCCTTCTACCTTCATTACAAGTCGAAGGAAGCGCTTTTCGGCGAGCTGGTCCACGCCTTCCTCCACGAGATGTCCTGCGCCGGCCAGCGCCGCCAGGACGACATGGCGGCCTTCCTCGCCGAGAACGGCCCCATCAGCCGGCGCGACGTCGAAGACCGCAACGCCCGCTACCGCAAGCTCCTGGATCTCGACACCGCCGAGGACCTGCGCGTCCTCGAGCACATGTGGTCCTTCCGCGACGTGGTCGGCGTCCTCTTGCGCGGCTCGCAGGGCACCCGCTTCGAGGGCGCCATCTGGGAGATCACCGACGGCGAGATCGACCGCGTCCAGGAGACCTTCCAGCGCTTCCAGGGCGACCACGCCTGCCGGGACGACATCCCCTCCGAAGTGTTCGGCGCCATGATCGTCGGCACCTACGTGCTCCTCGCCATGCGCATGAGCCGCATGAAGGAGAAGCCCGACCTCCACGCCTGGGCCCGATCCCTCCACACCCTCGTCCGCGAGGGCAGCGCGCCCGTCGAATCATCCAAGCCAAAGAAGTCGGTCCGGAGCGGCACATGACTCGCAAATGGTTCCTGCTGGCAGCAGCACTCGGAGCGACTGCCGCCGCCGCGGTGGCCTTCTCGTCCAAAGCCAGGGCAAAGCCCGCCGTCAACCTGGCGGTGAGCAACGCGGGCCCGGCGGCGGTCAGCCTGACCAAGGCCACCTCGGTCAAGAGCGCCAGGCGCGAGGAGATCACCGGCGCGCTCCTGCCGGCAAAGGGCCTCACCCTGAGCTTCGAGGTGGGCGGCCGGCTCGCGCGCATCCTCATTCGCAAGGGCGCGCCGGTGGCCGAGGGGCAGGTCATCGCCCAGCTCGATCCGGAGCTGGCCGACGCGCAGGTGTTGCAGGCCGAGGCGGCGGTCAAGGCCGCGGAGGCGCAGTCGGCCATGGCCACCGACGTCGCCGGCCGCAACGCCGAGCTGCAGAAGGCCGGCAGCGTCAGCGAGCTGATGAACCGCAGCACCGCCTCCAGCGCCGCCACCGCCGCCGCGCAGGTGCAGGGCGCCAAGGCGCAATTGGCCCAGGCGCGCGTTGCCCGCCGCCGTCACGATCTGCGGGCTCCCTTCGCCGGCGTGCTCATCGACGCCCCCGATCAGGTCGGCGCCACCGTGACCTCCGGCGCGCAGCTCTTCACGCTGGAGCAGCTCGACCCGCTCCTCCTCAAGCTCACTGTCAGCGACGCCGCCCGCGACGTCCTCAAAGTCGGCACCAAGGTCCACGTCGAGGCCGTCAACGGCGCCGTCGCCACCGAGGATGCCTGGGTGCGCGCCGTGATCCCCTCCGCCGACGCCGCCACCCGGCGCATCCCGGTCGAGCTGGTGGTGCCCAACAAAGGCGGCCATTTCACTGCCCACACGCTCGCCCGCGCGGTCCTGCCGATGGGCTCGGCCGAGGACGCAGTCTCGGTGGCCTCGAGCGCGCTCTCGTCGCAGGGCGGAGATCACGTCTACGTCATCGCCGGTGAATCGGTGCGGCGCATCCCCGTGCAGGTGCTGGAGCGCGGCGCGCAGCAGGTGGTCCTGCGGGCTTCGCAGCCGGTGGATCAAGTGGTCAATTACCCGGCGCCCGACCTGGTCGACGGCGCGCGCGTCTCCGTCAAGTAAGGGGCTGCCCCATGTCGCTCTCCGATGTCGCCATCAAGCGGCCTGTCTTCACCTCGATGATGGCGCTCTGCCTCATCGTGCTGGGGGTGATGGGCCTCACCCGCCTCGGGACCGACCTCTTCCCCGACGTGACCTTTCCGGTGGTCATGGTCACGACCATCTACAAGGGCGCGGGCCCCGGCGAGATCGAGACCCAGGTCACCAAGCCGCTCGAGGATTCCATCGCCGGCATCAGCGGCATCGACAAGATGCACAGCTGGTCGCGGGAGAACGCCAGCACCATCGCGGTGCAGTTCAAGCTCACCGAGAGCCTCGACCGCGCCACCCAGGAAGTGCGCGACAAGGTGGCGGCGGCGCAGTACCTCCTGCCCCACGACGCCGATCTTCCCAAAGTCAGCCGCGTGGACATCGGCGCCGCGCCCATCCTCACCTACGCCGTCGGCGCCGACCTCTCTTCGCAGAAGCTGCGCAAGCTGATCGAAGATCGCATCCAGCCCTCGCTGCAGCAGATCGAAGGCGTCGCCGAAGTCCGCATCACCGGCGGCGACGTCCGCGAGATCCAGGTGGACCTCGATCTCGACAAGGTGAAGAGCGTCGGCATCAGCCCCTACGAGATCGCGCAGAAGATCGGCCTCGAGAACCTCAACCTGCCCGCCGGCCACCTCTCGCTGGGGCCCACCGAATTGACCGTCCGCACCCTGGGCGAGTTCAAGGACGTCGAGGCCCTGCGCGCGCTGCCGGTGGCGCAGAGCAAGACCGGCTCGCAGGTGCGGCTCGACGAAGTGGCCCAGGTCACCGACGGCGTCGCCGAGCACCGGACCATCGCGCGGCTCAACGGCAAGGACGCCATCATCCTCGAGGCCGTCAAGCAGCCGGGCGCCAACACCGTGCAGGTAGCCGACAAGGTCAAGAAGGCGCTCGCCGTCCTGGCGCCGGCGCTGGGCAACAACTTCAGCAGCAAGCTGCTCATCGATCAGAGCGAGCTGATCCGCGCCAACGCGCATGAGGTCTACGTCGCCCTCTTCTTCGGCGGCGCCATGGCCGTGCTCATCATTCTCATGTTCCTGCTCGACCCGCGCGGGACGTTCATTTCCTCGCTGGCCCTGCCCACCAGCGTGGTGGGGACCTTCTTCGTCATGTACGTGCTGGGCTACACGCTCAACCAGATGACGCTGCTCGCGCTCAGCCTCGCCATCGGGCTGCTCATCGACGATGCCGTGGTGGTCCGCGAAGCCATCACCCACCGCCTCGACAAGGGCGAGGATCCGGTGACCGCCGCGTCGATGGGCACCCGCGACGTGGCCCTCGCCGTGCTGGCGACGACGATGACGCTGGTGGCGGTCTTCGTGCCGGTGGCCTTCATGCCCGGAATCGTCGGCCAGTTTTTTAAACAGTTTGGAATCACCATTTCCGCGGCGGTGCTGATCTCGCTCTTCATCTCCTTCACGCTCGACCCCATGCTCTCGGCGCGGCTGGCCAAGCAGCGCAAGCCCGGCGAGGTGGTGATCCACAACGGCCTCGCGAAGTTCTTCCACCGGATGTTCGAGAGCTGGGAGCGCTTCTACGGCAAGACGCTCGCCTGGGTGCTCGCGCACAAGTGGACCACGCTGGGCCTGACCGGCCTCGTGGTCGCGCTCTCGCTCTTCGCCGCGCGGAACCTCGGGGCGGAGTTCGCCTCCGTCGAGGACCACGATCAGCTCATCGCCGACTTGAAGCTGCCCGACAGCGCCAGCCTCGAGCTCTCGGGGCAGCGCGCCTCCGAGGCCGAGGCGCTGCTCAAGAAGATCCCGGAGGTCACCGACATCTACGCCATCATCGGTCCCAACGGCGAGGTCAACAAGGTCAAGCTGCGCGCGCTCCTGACGCCGAAGCAGTCGCGCAAGAAGAGCATCTCCAACCTCAAGGACGAGGCGCGCGCCATGCT
>JANXXR010000071.1 GCA_025350525.1 Deltaproteobacteria bacterium | reverse complement strand
CGCCAGGTCTTCGTCGAGGCGGTGATCATGGAGGTCAACCTCGAGAACAGCCTCGACGTGGGCGTCTCCGCGCACGGCGGCACCATCATCGACAACGTCAGCTTCCGCGGCGCCAAGGGCTCCTCGCCTCTGGTGCTGGGCAGCGAGCTGGGCGGCCTCAGCTCGCTGGGCGGCGTGGCCGGGCTCGCCAGCCTCTCCGGCTTTCTCGCCGGCATCCAGGGGCCGGCCATCACCGTGCCCGGCACCGGCATCTCGCTGCCGTCGTTCGGCATCGTCATGAACGCGCTGCAGAGCTCGAGCGACGTCAACGTCATCTCGACGCCGCACGTGATCATGACCGACAACACCGAGGGCGAGATCACCGTCGGCCAGAACGTCCCCTTCCAGGCGGCGTACTCGCCCAGCAGCTCGGCGCTCGGCGCCGTCGCGGGCGCTGCCGGCGTCACCGGCGCTACCGGCGCTGCTTCTTCGCTTCTGGGCCTGGGCGGGCTGGGCTCGCTCTACGCGCCCATCCAGCGGCAGAACGTCGAGCTGCGCCTGCGCATCAAGCCGCAGATCAACGAGAGCGACTACGTCCGCCTCGAGGTGGACGAGCAGACCGAAGAGATCGCCAGCGTCGACAAGCAGCTGGGCCCCACCACCTCCAAGCGCACCGCCAAGACCACGGTGGTGGCCAAGGATCAGGAGACGGTGGTGCTGGGCGGCCTCATCCAGGAGCGCACCATCCGCGACGTGAAAAAGCTGCCGGTGCTGGGCTCGCTGCCCGTGATCGGCTGGCTCTTCCGCAGCGAGACCACCAAGAAGACCAAGACCAACCTGCTGCTCTTCCTCACTCCGTACATCATCCGCGACCAGGGCGATTACCGGCGCATCTTCGAGCGGAAGATGGCCGAGCGTGCCGAGTTCGTGAAGCGCTTCTACGGCGAGGAGACGGGCTACCAGAGCGAGATCGACTACACCCGCAAGCTGGGCCCGCTCTCGCGGGTGCGGCGCGGCGTCACCCACGAGCTGAGCCGGGTGGAGAACGGCGGCAGCGGCACGCCGGATGAGAAGGTGATCCGTCCGGCGCAGCGTTATGCTCCCACCGAGATGGACAAGGGCGCGACGCCCGCGGACGCTCCCTCGCCTGCCCCGCTGCCGGCCCAGCCTTCGAAAGAGCCTGCTCCCGGCGTGCAGGAGCCGGCCCCAACGCAAGAAAAGCCCGCTCCGGATCGGTGAGTCAGCCGGTCCGGCCGAGCTGAGGATTTATGGATTCCACCGTCGTCGATGCAGCACCGCGCAAGCCGGCCGCGCGCAACCTGGCCGGGCTGCCGCTCGGCGAGATCATGCTCGCGCAGGGCACCCTCACGCGCGACAAGCTCACCGAGGCGCTGGCGGCGCAGGCCGAGCGCCCGGGCGCGGCCAGGCTGGGCGAGGTGCTGGTCTCGCTCAAGGCCTGCTCCGAGGAGCAGGTCCTCAAGGGGCTGGCGGCGCAGTTGGAGCTGCCCTACCAGATGCGGCTCGGCGCCGACGAGATCTCGCAGGAGCTGATCAACAAGGTGCCGATCAACTTCGCCAAGCAGGCGCGGCTGATGCCGCTGCGGATGGACAGCGACGGCAACATCGTCGTCGCCATGGCCGACCCCATGGACACCGGCGCGATGGACAGCGTGCGGCTGCTCCTCTCGGCCGCCGTCTCGCCGCTCTTGGTGCCCACCCAGTCCATCCTCGACTGCATCAACGCCGTCTACGACCGCGCCAAGAACGAGGCCGAGCAGCTGGTCGGCGATCTGGAAGCCGGCGATCTCGACACCGTCGCGCACGAGTTGGAAGAGCCGCAGGACCTCCTCGACTCCAACGACGAAGCGCCCATCATCCGGCTGGTGAACTCGCTGCTCTTCCGCGCCGCCAAGGAGCGGGCCTCCGATATCCATATCGAGCCGCAGGAAAAGGACATCTGCGTGCGGTTCCGCGTCGACGGCGTGCTGCAGGAAGTGATCCGGCCGCCCAAGCGGTTCCAGAACTCGATCATCTCCCGCGTCAAGATCATGGGCGGGCTCAACATCGCCGAGAAGCGGCTGCCGCAGGATGGCCGCATCCGCGTCAAGCTGGCCGGCCGCGATATCGACATCCGCCTCTCGACCACGCCCACCGTCTATGGCGAGCGCGTGGTCATGCGCCTCCTCGACAAGAGCACCGTGCTCCTCGACCTGGCCGAGATCGGCATGGACAAGGAGCAGCTGCGCATCATGGAGTCGATCATCCATCGGTCGCACGGGATCATCCTCGTGACCGGCCCGACCGGCTCGGGCAAGACCACCACGCTCTACGCGGCCTTGAGCAAGATCAATCGCCCCGATCTCAACATCATGACCATCGAAGACCCGGTCGAATATCAATTGAAGGGCATTTCCCAGACGCCGGTCAATGCCAAGATCGAATTGACCTTTGCCAATGGCTTGCGGAGCTTTTTGCGCCAGGATCCCGACGTCATCATGGTCGGAGAAATCCGCGACTTGGAGACGGCGGAGATCGCCATCCAGGCCTCGCTCACCGGCCACCTCGTCTTCTCCACCGTCCACACCAACGACGCCGCGGGCGCGATTACCCGCCTGGTGGATATGGGCGTCGAGCCGTTCCTGGTGGCCTCGTCCCTGATGGGCGTGCTCGCCCAGCGCCTCATCCGCGTGCTCTGCAAGGACTGCCGGATGTCGTACTTCCCCACTCCGGAAGAATTGAAAGAGATCGGCCTCACCGCCGAACAGGTGCGCGAAAGCTCGGGCGGAATGCTCTACAAGCCCGCCGGCTGCGACGAGTGCAACTCGACCGGCTACCGCGGCCGCAGCGGCATCTACGAGATGATGCTCATCGACGACGAGATCCGGCAATTGATCCTCAAGAACGTGGACAGCGGCACCATCAAGAAGGCCGCGGTCAGCTCCAAGGGAATGCTCACCCTGATGGACGACGGCGCCCTCAAGGTCTTGAAGGGCGTCACCTCCATTGCCGAAGTCTTGAGCGTCACCCAAGAGGATATGAATTAGCAATGCCGGTATTTGAATATACGGGCCTGACCGAGGCCGGCAAGAACGTCCGCGGGATCCGCGATGCCGAGAGCAGCAAGGTGCTCCGCACCGTGCTCCGCAAGGACGGCGTCTATCTCACCGAGGCGCGGCCCGCCGAGAGCGGCGCCGTGGCCGGCGAGCAGAAGACCGGCCTCGCCCGCGAAGTCGATGTCGGCGCCCTCTTCGGCCTCACCGGGGTCTCCTCGCAGGATCTGGCCATCGCCACCCGGCAATTGGCCACGCTGATCGCCGCCGGAATTCCCCTGGTGGAGGGATTGACCGCCTTGGTCGATCAGATCGAGCAGCCGCGCCTGAAGAAGATCATGGGCGTGGTCAAGCAGAAGGTGAACGAGGGCTCGTCGCTGGCCGACGCGCTGGGCGAGCACCCCAAGGTCTTCACCCCGCTCTACGTCAACATGATCCGCGCCGGCGAGAGCTCGGGCGCGCTCGACGTGGTGCTGGTGCGCCTCGCCGACTTCACCGAAGGCCAGGCGCTGCTGCGCAACAAGATCATCGGCGCCATGCTCTATCCGGCCATCATGGTGGTGGTGGGCATCGCCATCGTCGGCATCCTCTTCGTGGTGGTCATTCCCAAGGTCACCAAGATCTTCGAGGACATGAACGTCACCTTGCCCTGGACCACGCGGCTGCTCATCGCCCTCTCGGGCTTTGCCCGCGATTACTGGTATGTGGTCTTGATTGCCATTCCCCTGATTGCCTATGGCCTCAAGCGCTGGCTGGGCACGCCGCGGGGCCGCGCCTGGTGGGACAAGATGCAGCTCAAGGCGCCGGTCTTCGGCGACCTGGTGCGGATGCTGGCCATCTCGCGCTTCGCCAAGACGCTCTCGACGCTCTTGGCCTCGGGAGTTCCCATCATCACCGCCATGGACATCGTCAAGAACATCGTCACCAACACGCTGCTCTCCGACGTGATCGACAAGGCGCGCGAGGCCATCCGCGAGGGAGAATCGATCGCCGCCCCCTTGAAGCGCAGCGGGCAATTCCCGCCGCTCGTCTACCATATGATCGCCATCGGCGAGAAAAGCGGCCAGCTCGAGGAGATGCTGCAGAACGTGGCCAAGAGCTACGAGTCGCAGGTGGAGATGCGCATCACCGCCCTCACCTCGCTGCTCGAGCCGGTGATGATCGTCCTGATGGGCGGGGGCGTCGCCTTCATCGTCTTCTCCATCCTCATGCCCATCATGCAGCTCAATACCTTCGTACCCAAGTAAAGGATTTCATATGTTTGCAAAGCCAATCCGCAAGGCAGGAAAAGCCGCCGCGCGCGGCATGACGCTGATCGAAATCATGGTGGTGCTGGTCATCCTCGGCCTCATCGCCGGGGCCATCGGATACAACGTCTTCAATCAATTGAAAGAGGCGCAGATCCGCACCGCCACGCTGGATCTGAAGTCGATCGCCAACGGCGTGGACCTCTACCACGTCGAGACCGGCCAGTGGCCCGACAGCGTCGGCGCGCTGGTGCCCAAGTACATCAAGGACCTGCACAAGGATCCCTGGGGCTCCGAATACAGCTACGTGCGGACCGGCGAGGGCTACGACGTCTATTCGTATGGCCCCGACAAGGCGCAGGGCGGCGGCGACGACATCACCGTGCACGGCGGCGACAGCGCCACCGGCTCTTCGACAGCGGGGAAGTGATTGCGGCACGGGCGGGACAGCGGCATGACGCTGATCGAGGTCGGCGTCGCCCTCTGCGTGGCGGGCCTGATGCTCGCCGTCGCCGTCCCAGCCTTGTCCGCCGTGACCCGCGCGCAACTGAGGCAGAAGACGGGCCAGCTCGCCGGCGGCGTCCGCTCGATGTACGGCAGCGCCGCCATCGGCGGGCACACCTGCCGCATCGTCTTCGACCTCGACGGCAACAGCTACTGGTCCGAGTGTGCCAAGGGCAGCGTGCGGCTCAGCCGCGAGGGCGAGCGCTCGCAGAACGGCGCCCGCGTCGCCAGCCGCGAGGAGGAACTGCTCGCCGAAGCCCAGCAGCGCGACGGGCTCTCCGAGGAAGATCGCGAGCGCGCCGCGCTGGCCCAGAAGAGCCTGTTTGCGGCCTCGCCCGACATCCCCAAGACCGAGCTGGGCGGCGCCGTCCGCTTCGCCGACGTCTGGGTCCAGCACCAGCCCGAGCGCTACACCGCGGGCCGCGCCTATCTCTATTTCTGGTCGAGCGGGCTCACCGAGGAGGCCGCCATCCACCTGGCGCAGAAAGACGACGTCTACTCGCTCATCGTCTCGCCGCTCACCGGCAGGGTGAAGATCGTCGCCGATCGCGTGGACGCGCCGTCGGAGAAGCGATGAAGGGCTTCACGCTGCTGGAGGTGATGATCAGCCTCGCCATCCTCTCGGTGGCGCTGGTGGCCATCGGCAACCTCAACGGCGGCGCGGTGGCCATGCACGCCTACGGCCGCCGCGCCACCGAGGCGACGCTGCTGTTGCGCGGCAAGATGCTCGACATCGAGGACGATCTGCAGAAGAAGGGCTTCTCCGATTTCTCCGACGAGCAGCACGGGACCTTCGACGAGGACGGCTCACCCGACTACGCCTGGAGCGCGCAGATCCTCAAGCCCGACGTCCAGCTCGATCCGGCGCGGCTCTTGGGAATGCTCGGCGTCGGTGGACAGGGCGGCAGCGCGCAGGCCAAGGGCGGCATCGACGGGGCGGCGGGGGCGCTGGCCGGCGCGCTCTCCGGCGGCGGCGCGGCGGCGGGAGCGCCACCGAGCGGCGGCGCGGCAACCCTTTTGGGTGGGCCGCTGGGCGGAATCCTCCAGGGCCAGGCCAAGACCTTCATCGAGACCTTGAAGAAGAGCGTGCGCGAGGTGCGGCTCAGCGTCAGCTGGCAGGACGGCAAGGAGCGCAAGAAGGTCACCGCCTCGCAGATCATCGTCATCCTCCCCGAGACGGTGGGCATCGCCGGACAGACGCCGGGCGCCACCCCGCCGGTGCAGAACCTCGGCACCCAACCCGTCGGCCCGGTGGCCCCCTCGTCGGATCCCGGTCAGCAACAATGATGCGCCCGACCCATGGGTTTACCCTGCTCGAAGTCATGGTCTCCGTCGCCGTCCTGGCGATGATCGGCGGCCTCACCTGGAAGTCGTTCGACAGCGCCTGGGATCTCAAGCAGCGCGTCGAGCGCGCCGAGGAGCGCGACCAGACGGTGCGCGCCGCCCTCGAGCGCATCGCGCGCGAGGTCTCGATGACCTTCCTCTCCGAGCACTACGACCACAAGCGCTTCCGCGAGCGCCCCACGCTCTTCAAGCTCAAAGACGGCCGCGGCGAGGCCGACCTGACCGTCACCTCCTTTGCCCACGAGCGCCTGCACCTCGACGCCAAGGAGTCGGACCAGGCGCTCTTCGAATACAAGCTCGACAACGACGAGGACGGCGGCCGCGCGCTCTTCCGCCGGGTCAAGCCGCAGCTCGACGAGGAGCCCGGGCGCGGCGGCGAGAAGGCCGTGCTCGCCGACCACGTGCTCAAGTTCACCGTGCAGGCCTGGGACCCCAAGTCGCGCGAGTGGCGCGACGAGTGGGATTCGAACTCGCCGCAGCGCAACGGCCAAGTGCTGATTCCTCCGCGCGTGCGCATCGCGCTCACCATCAAGGACGAGCAGGGCAAGGAGAAGACCTGGTCCACCCAGGCCCGCATCGTCCTTGGCCAGCCGCTGGACCTCTGATGACGACGACGCGCACCCAGCGCAGCGCCCCAGTCCAGAGTCGCGGGGTCGCGCTCATCCTGGTGCTGACCACCATCGCCATCCTGACGTCGATTGGCGTGGACTTCAGCTACCAGTCGCGGGTCTCGCTGCGGCTGGCGGAGAACCTGCGCGACGAGACGCGCGCCTTCTACCTGGCAAAGTCGGCGGTCAACCTCTCGCGGCTTTTGCTGCACTTCCAGAAGCAGGTGGACGGGCTGGGCGGGGCGCTCAGCGGCGCCTTTGCCCAGTTCGCCGGCGCAGCCAAGCCGCAGGCGGCGCCCGCTCCCAAGGCGCCTGTCGTGCCCCCCGCCAGCGGAGCGGGCGCCTCCAGCCTCGGCATCCGCCTCTGGGAGATCCTGCCCATCGACTCCAACGCCTTCGCCATGCTGCTGCAGGGCAACGCGCTGGGCCTCGAGGCGAAGGCAGCTCCCGACGCCACCGCGCCCGCTCCCGCCGCCGAGCCGGACAAGGCGCGCGACAGCTTCGGGTCCTTCGACGGCACCTTCCATTCGAAGATCGTCGACGAGAACAGCCGCATCAACGTGCATGGCCTCGACGGGTTCTCGGCCTCGCAGATGGCCGCCCTCATCCAGCTGCGGGCGAT
>JANXXR010000650.1 GCA_025350525.1 Deltaproteobacteria bacterium | reverse complement strand
CCGCAGCGGCCGCGACGGCGAGGAGGATGGGCCAAATCCGCTTCATGGACGCTTCCCGGCGTTGCCGCTCTCGCGCAACAGGCGCATCGCCTCCAGCCGCTCCGCGAACGGCCGCGGCGAGTCCAGCGCCACCTCCAGCTGCTGGTGCGCTTTGGACGGCTCACCTTGCCGCGCGTAGAGGGTGGCGAGGTGGAAGCGCGGGCCGGGCTGGTCGGGCGCGCCGCTCACCGCCGCCTCGAGCAGCGAGCGGGCCCGCGGCAGATCTCCGGCGCGCAGGACCAGCCAGCCGAGCGCGTCCATCTGCAAGGGGTCGGTGGGCAGATCCTCCTGCAGCAGGCGCACGATCTCGAGGAAGCGCTGCCGCGACTGCGGCGCGTCGGCGAGCAGGGTGGCGAGGCGGTATTGGACCACGTCGAGGTCGGGCCGCTTGCGCGCCAACTCCTCGAAGACGCGGATGGCGTCGTCGGTCCTTCCCAGCGCCACGTGAACCTGTCCGAGCATCATCCGCAAGGCAACGTCCTCCGGAAAGAGGTCTACTCCCTGCTGGCAGATCTCGAGCGCTTCCGGCCCACGCTCGAGGCCGAACTCATAGTCGGTGAGCTGCCGATAAGGAACCGGCGAGTTCGGTTGCAGCTGGAGCCCGCGCCGCAGCGCGCCCTCGGCCTTGCCCGGATCGCCCGCCTCCACGTACGCCCGGGCAGCGAGGTAGCGCGCGGTGGCGAGCTGCGGGTCGCGCTCGGCGAGCTGCACCAGCTGGTTTCCCGCGGAGGCGGCACCACCCTTCGTTGACCAGGCCCGCCCCAGCGCCGCGACGACGGTGGGAAAGCGCGGCGCGGCCAGGAGCGCCTCGGAGAACGAACGCTCGGCGGCGTCGGCGTCTCCCTGCGCCAGCTGGAAGACGCCGGCAAGGAAAGGACCGAAGGCGCTGCCCGGATAGAGGCGCTGCGCCTCGCCGATCAGGCGCTGCGCTTCGACCAGGTTCTTTTCCCCCAGCGCCGCCTCGAGCTGATCGCGCAGCTCGCCCAGCCGTCCGGGCCACTGCTCGCGGCTCCAGGCGCCCGCTCCTGCGCGGCCGTCGATGCGCAGCGCGCGAGGCGGCGCTCGCGGCGGGACGGCGGCGCCCGGGACCTGAAGGCCTGCCGCGGCCAAATCTTGGTGCGCCCCATAGAAGCGGCCGAGGCGGAAGCGGATCTCTGCCCGCATCCGCCGCGCATCGGCGCGCCCGGGCGCGAGCTCGATGGCGTCGTCGAGCGCCGCCTCCGGCGCCTCGAGCCAGCCGTGCTGCAATTTCAGCTCGGCCACCGCCAGGTAGCCTTCCGGATCCTTCGGATGGAATTCGACGATCGACTGCAGCTCGAGGAGCGCCAGCTCCCAGTTCCCCTGGCCCAGCTCGAGGGCGGCGAGCTTGCGGCGCGCTTGCGCGTCGTCGGGGCGGAGCCGCAGCGCGGCGCGAAAGAGGTCCCGCGCCCGGCCGGTCTCGCGGGCGGCGAGCGCAGCCTCGGCCCGGTGCGCGAGCAGCGCCGCCCTTTGGCGGACCACGGGACCCGACCGCCAGAGAAACGGCGAGCCGGCCACCGCGGCGGCGGCGATGACGAGCGCAAGGTAGCCCCGCGGCTTCAAGCGTCGATGGATGGATTCGAAGGTGCGTCGCAAGGCCGCGGATCATGCGGCGGCCGGGGGGGAAAAGTCCAACCGAAGGCGCGCGTGCGCGGCGCGCGACCGCTGCGCATCTTCAGCCGGTGGAAAAAGCGCGCGAGTCCCTCTGGCTGAAGTCCGCCCCCAACCCGTCGTTTCCGCCGCTCCCCGAAGACGCCACCGCGGACGTGTGCATCGTCGGCGGCGGCATCGCCGGGATCACCGCCGCCCTGCTCTTGCAGCAGGCGGGCAAGCGGGTGATCCTGCTCGAGGCGGGCAAGCTCGGCAACGGCGTCACCGGCTTCACCACCGCCCATCTCACCGAAGCGCTCGACACCCGCTGGTACGATCTGATCGGCACTTTTGGAAGGGAGGCGGCCAAGCTGGTGGCGCAATCGCAGCGCGCCGCCATCGAGCGGATTGCCCGCACCATCGAAGAGGAGCGCATTGCCTGCTCCTATCGATCGCTGCCGGGATATCTCTATTCGGAAACCTCGCCGGAACAGATCGAGCGGGAGTACGAGGCGGCCCGCTCGCTGGGCCTTCAAGTGTTGCTCTCGGAGAGCGCGCCTTTGCCGTTCCGCACCACCAAGGCGCTGCGCTTCGAGAACCAGGCGCAGCTGCATCCGCTCGAATATCTGCTGGCCATCGCGCGCAAGCTCGAGGCGCGCGGGGTGCGCATCCACGAGCAGACCCGGGCGCTCGAGTTCGAGGAGGGCGAGCCCTGCCGCGTGCGCACCGCGCAGGGCACGGTCTCGGCCGCCCAGGTGCTGGTCTGCACGCACTCGCCGGTGAACGACAAGTTCTTCCTGCAGACCAAGTTGGCGCAATACCGTTCGTATGTGGTGACGGCGCCGCTCGCATCGCCGATCGAGGGCCTCTTCTGGGACGACGCCGATCCGTATCATTACCTGCGCATGCACGACGGATTGCTCATCGCGGGCGGCGAAGACCACAAGGTCGGGCAGAAGCCCGATACCAACCAGCCCTATGAGAAGCTGCGCGCATATGCAATGGAGCGCTTTGGAAAGCTCGACTTCCGGGACGAGTGGTCGGCGCAAGTGGTCGAGACGGTGGACGGGCTGCCTTATATCGGTCGCAATTCCAATCAAACGCGCATTTACGTCGCGACCGGCTTCTCCGGCAATGGAATGACCCACGGCACCGCCGCGGCGATGCTGCTGCGCGACCAGGTGCTGGGCCTCAAGAACCCCTGGTCGCAGGTCTATGCGGCGACGCGGATCAAGCCGGCGGGCGCGCTCGAGTGGATCAAGGAGAACGTGGACTTCCCGCTGCACCTGGTGGGCGGAAAGCTGCGGCCCGCGGAGGCGAAGGCGCTCGAGGAAGTGCCCCGGGGAGAAGGGCGCATCGTCGCGGTCTCGGGAAAGAAGCTCGCCGCCTTCCGCGACGACCAGGGAGCGCTGAAAGTTCTCTCCCCCGTCTGCACGCACATGGGCTGCGACGTCGGATGGAATCCCGCCGAGAAGAGCTGGGACTGCCCGTGCCACGGCGGCCGCTTCAACACCGACGGCGAGGTGATCAACGGCCCGCCTGTCACGCCGCTGAAGAAGCCCGTCTTTTGAGACTGAGCCCCGCGCCGCCCTCGTGAAAGAGCCGGCTGTGGCGCGGCGCGAATTGCGCCGAGCCGTGGCGAAGCCGCAAAGTGCGCCCATGAGAAAGGCAGCAAGAGCCGCGGGCGCTGGCCTGCTGGCGGCGTTCCTGGGATGCGGCAGGCCTGCCGATCTCGGAACGCCGCCCGACGCAGCGGTGCCGCCCGTCGCCGACGTCTCGGGCCAGGTGGCGAAGACGGATCTGGCAGGTGGCGCGTACGGGGACCCTCTCCCCGGCCTCTCTGCGAACGAGCAGTCGCGCTTCCTCGACGGTCGCCGCGCCTTCGCCCTGAACGAGAGCAACCTGACCGGACTGGGCCCGGTGTTCAACGCCATCTCTTGCACGGGCTGCCACGATGCGCCGCCGGCGTTGGGCGGCACCAACCAGCGCGTCGAGATTCGGTTCGGGCGCCGCAACGCCGACGGAACCTTCGATCCATTGACTTCGCGGGGCGGTACGCTGTTGCACGACCATGCCATCGGCGCGGTGGCGGGCTTCACTTACGTCGGCGAGACCGTTCCTGCGCAGGCCAACGTGACGGCGGGGCGCCGGACCCAGCCGCTCTTCGGCCTCGGGCTCGTCGACGCCACTCCCGATTCGACCTTCCGCGCCATCGCCGCCTACCAGGCCGCGCGCACGCCGCAGCTTGCCGGGCGCGCCGCCTCGGTGGTCGATCCGGGCACCGGCCTCGCCGTGGTCGGCAAGTTCGGCTGGAAATCGCAGATCCCGACGCTGTTCCAGTTCTCGGGGGACGCCGCGCTCAACGAGCTCGGCATCACCAGCCCGCTCTTTCCCGACGAAGTGTGCCCGGGCGGAGACTGCAGCCTTCTCGCCTTCAACCCGCTGCCGGCGATGAACGACCCCGACGGCAAGGACGTGCAGCGGTTCACGGACTTCATGCGCTTTCTCGGGCCGCCGCCGCCGGCCCATGCTGGCGGCCCGGGCGCGGTGGTGTTCGAGAGCATCGGCTGCGCGGTCTGCCATCTGCCGCTCATCGTCACCGGAGCGAGCTCGGAGCCTTCCTTCGATCGCGTGGCCTACCATCCGTATTCTGACTTCCTCCTCCACGACATGGGGACGCTGGGAGACGGCATCGTCCAGGGCGATGCCCGCCCTCAGGAGATGCGAACCGCTCCGTTGTGGGGACTCTCGGTGCAGGGGCAAATGCTGCACGACGTGCGGGCGACCACGCTGGCGGCGGCGATCGCCGCGCACGACGGGCAGGGTGCAGCTTCGCGCGCCGCCTTTGCGGCGCTGGGAGACGCAGACCGCGCCGCGCTGCTCGATTTTCTCGGGTCGCTCTGAGCTGCGAAGAGCAAATCCCGGTCAGCGGCCCCGAAGCGACACAAATTGCAAAAGAAGACGCTGCGACCTCTGCTCCGCTTTAGCGCACGGCGAACCGGCGCCCGGGCTTGATGGCAGAGGTACTCGATCAACGCACCGCGACTTGCGTTGCCGGTTTCGATTCGCCAGAACCGATTCCGCTCTATGAAAAAGTTGAACCCCCATTGCGCACGTCCCCTACTGACGCAAAGAAGCGAGGCCATTCCTTGTCGAAGCCGAGCCTGACGGCACTCCTGTTCGCGGTCACCGCCTTGTCCACCTCGCTGCCGTCGAACGCGGCCATACCCTCCGCCACCTGCAGGTCGACCGATCATGTCGAGACCGGAGTTTCGGGCGAGATGCCTCTCGCCGATCGAGCGAGCGCGACCAAGGCCTTCAACTGCAACGTCGACCTGGTCGGCCAGTACCAGGGCGAAGGAGCGAGCTGGCAGCTGACGGCGTGGAAGAACTGCGCCTACTTCGATCAGCGCCGGAACGCGGCTGAGGTCAACCGGGGCGTCGTCGTCATGGACGTGAGCGACCCGACGCATCCGACGCCCACTAAATGGCTTTCGGAGCCGTCGATGATCGATCCGTGGGAGTCGCTCAAGGTCAACAACGCCCGGCAACTTCTGGGCGGCGATGAGCAGGGCGGCCCTGGCCTGGCCCAATACGACATCTCCGCGGACTGCAAGAACCCGGTGCTCAAGAGCTCGGTGGCCCTGCCCGGAAGCATCGGCCACACCGGCCAGTACGCGCCGGACGGAAACACTTACTACATCACGCCGCTGAGAGCCTCGCCCAGCATCATCGCGGTGGACACGACCGATCCCGCGAACCCCGCCATCCTGCCCAACGGCATCGAGACCTTTGCCGTCCCCTCGATGTTCCACTCCTCGACGGTGCACGACCTCGAGTTCAGCAAGGACGGCAACACGGCTTACTTGGCGCTGCCCGGGGCGAACGGCAACAACGGGCTCGGCATCCTCGACGTCAGCGACTTCCAGCAGCGCAAGCCCAACCCCCAATGGCGCTCCATCGGCTTCATCGGATGGGATGATGGAAGCCGCGGCGCCCAGAACGCGCTGCCCATCACCATCGCGGGAAAGCCCTACGTGCTGTTCACGGACGAGGCCGGCGGCGCGGCAGGTGCCTGCCCCTTGAACAAATCGCCCAGCGGATTCCCCCGGCTCATCGACATCAGCAATCCGGCGCAGCCCACCGTGACCAGCAAGATGATCCTCGGCGTGCACGATCCGGCCAACTGCACCGCCATTGTCAACAACTCTGCGGCGGCGACGGCGACCGTCAACGGCGTCCAGACGTACACCCAGGGCATCTTCGGCTATTCCTGTCACTACTGCCAGGTCGATGACGTGGACAACGCCAAGGTCGCGGGCTGCGGATGCTTCGCTGCCGGCTTCCGCATCTTCGACATCCACGATCCCGTCAACGTTCGCGAGATCGCCTACTACAAGCCGCCGGGCATCGGAACCGCGCTCCAAGCCGGGTCTTACCTCTCGGCCTTCCAAGGCACTTCACCAGCGGGGGCGCCGCCGTTCTCGCAGGCCTATGACTGGGCCACCTCCAAGGCGAGCTGGCCGAAGGATCGCGGCGCGACCACCGGCGACATCTGGATCACCTCGCAGAACAACGGCTTCATGGTGATCAAGCTCTTCTCCGCGGTCTCGGTTTCGCCCAAGACGCTCACCACCGGTCACGACCAGACCGAGAGCTTCAAGGCCACCGTCACCGGCGCCTCTGCGAACGCTGGCGCGGTGTGGAGCGTGCAGGAGGGCGCCGCTGGCGGGACCATCGATCCCAATGGCACCTACCATGCGCCGTCGACTGGCGGCACGTATCACCTGGTGGCCACGGCGCTGCTTGACTCCAGCAAGACCGACGTCGCGACGGTGACGGTGCTCGGTCCTCACGGGGGCTGCAGCACCGGCGGCGCGTCGATCACGGCGATCCTGGGTGCACTCGGCGGCGTGCTGCTGGTCCGGCGCCGCCGCAGAGCCAGCTGACGCGTGACGCTCAGACAGCATGGCAGGGTTCAGCTGGCGCTGGCAGGAAGTGTTCTTTGCCTGGCGGCGTCCAGCGGCGCGATCGCGAACGGAGCCTTTCCGGACGAGTTCAGCATGTTCGCTCCGCCCGGCGCACCGCACCGGCTGATGGTGGGCGCCAACTTCGGGCTCATCATCTCCGAGGACGACGGCAAGACCTGGCGCTACGCCTGCGAGCCCTGGATCACCCAGGGCTCGGACGCGGCGCTTGCGCCCTACAGCGTCGATTTCTATCAGGTCGAATCGAACCTGACGGTCATCGCCCAGTCGGTGCACGTCACTCACTCCAGCGACAACGGCTGCACCTGGCCGGCAGCGTCGGGCTCTGTCGACCACCAGCCGGTGACCGATCTGTTCCCCGATCCAAACGACCCCAGCTACATCCTTGCCATCGTCGACGTCGCCAACGGGAGCCAGCTGGTGGCATCGACCGACGGCGCGCAGACTTTCGGGCCGCCGATCTACAGCACTCCCGGCGCGCTGCTCCGCGGAATCGAGCTGTCGAAGAAGCTTCCCACCGTGACGTACGCGACCATGGTGCCCCAGGCGGGGGCCGGCGCCGCCCTCCTGCGCAGCGACGATCGAGGAGTGCACTGGACCTCATTTGCGCTCGGCATCCCGGCCGGATCGGAGCCGCGGATCCTGACCATCGATCCCAACGACCCCAACACCGTCTACCTGCGCATCAAGGGCACGACCAGCGAATCCGTCTACCTCACGCACGACGGCGGCAAGACCTTCGAGAACGCGCTGACCATCCCCAGCCAGTTCACGGCGTTTTCGCTCGGCAGCGACGGTACCGTGTACCTCGGCTCGAGCGACCGCCAGCTCTATTCGCGCACTCCCCCCGCCACCAACTGGACGCAGTTGCCCGGGCCCAGGTTTCGTTGCCTGGGACAGCGCTACGGCGAGGCCCGGCTCTATGCCTGTGCCGACTTCTACCTCGACGGCTTCAGCCTCGGTTACAGCGACGACGGGGGCAAGACCTTCTCACGCATGATGAACTTCACCGACATCCTCGGACCGTTGACCTGCGCGCCCGTGGCGACGAACTGCCAGGCGCACTGGGCGCGAGTCCAGGAGGTGTTGGGGATCGCAGACGGCGGAACGCCGGCTCCGCCCGACGCAGGAGCAACCGACGGTGGAACGCCCGCTCCGCCAGCGGATGCGGGATCCACCGCGACGACGCCGCCCGCCGGCGGCAAGAAGGGTTGCGCCAGCACGGAGGGGGGCCTCGCCCTCGGCATCTGCCTGGCAGCGCTCTTTGCGCAAAGGCGGATGAGATGGTCGAGAAGCGCATCGCCTCCGCGGTAGAGTCAATTGCCCACCGCCACGCCGAGGAAGTGCTGCTCGCTGGTTTCGACCCGCAGCGTCTTGAGGAAGTGCACCAGGTGCCACGCCTCCTCGGGGGTCACGGTGTCGGCGAACGACGGCATCGGCGTGCCGTTGAGGCCGGTCAGGAAGGTGCGGTAGAGATCCTGGTCGGTGTTGCCGCACTTGCGGTGCGGGCTGGACGTGAAGTCGAACGGCACGATGTGGTTGCCCCAGTCGTCGAACAGCGTGGGCACCGACGGGCCG
>JANXXR010000649.1 GCA_025350525.1 Deltaproteobacteria bacterium | reverse complement strand
GATGGTCTTCTCGCCCTCGGCCACCTCGGGGTTGCGCGGCGTCAGCGTGGCGCTGAAGAAGAGGCCGGTGCGCAGCAGGGCCTGCTGCCCGCGGTCCATCACCTCGGGGGTGAGCACGTCGCCGGGGCGCAGGCCGACCAGGTCGAGCACCAGGCCCTCCAGCGTGCGGCGCTGCCCCACCACCTCGACGAAGCCGACCTTCACCACCGGCCCCGGCTGGATGCGGTAGCGCACCTCGACGTGGCCGACCGGCGTGCTCTCGTCGGAAAATTTCTCCTCGTCCTCGACGCGCGCGTAGAGGTGGCCGCGGCGGGTGAAGATCTGCGTGAGCGCGGCCCGCCCGTCCTCGGCCTTCAGGTAGCTGAAGGGCTCGCCGGCGCGCAGCACGATGGCCGCGTCCTGCTCCGCCGCCGGCACGTCTCCGCCGCCTTCGACCACGATGCGCGAGACCAGCGTCTGCTGTCCCTCGTGGATGGGCACCGTCACCCGCAGGCGGTTCTGGTCGTTGCCGATCGGCACCAGGAGCGGCGGGCCCGCCCGCACCGAGAGGTAGCCCTGGCTCTTGTAGAGGTCCTCGAACTGCTTGAGCGCGCGGGCGTAGAGCACCGGATCGAAGACGGTGTCCGGCTCGACCCGCACCCGCGTCGCGTGCGGGTCCGGCACCGACCCCATGATGCCCAGCCGCTCGACCATGCCCGGATCGGCGCCCGCGGCCGGGTCGCGGAGGAGGTTGTCGCGCAGGATGAGCAGCAGCCGCTCGCGCAGCTGGCCGTCGGGGATGCCCAGGTTGCCGGTGAAGACCAGCTGCTCCACCCGCACCTGCGCGCCCTCGTCCACGCTGAAGACGATCTCTTCGGCGCCGTCGCGCGCCACCATCTCGCGCTCGAAGACCTTGACGCGGAGGAAGCCGGCGCCGACGTAGAAGCGCCGCAGCCGCCCCGCCATCTCCTGCGCGGCCTGCACGTCGAGCGGCTCCTCGCTGTCGGCGCCCAGCTTTCCGGCCAGCACCGCGTCGCTGAAGGCGCGGTTGCCGCGGATGTGGAAGCGCACCAGCGGCCCCGCCTCGACCGGCACCGTCACCAGCGCCCGCGCCGCTCCCTGATCCTCGACCCGCGGCGCCTCGACCCGCGCCCGCAGCCGCCCCGCCTTGCGATAGCGCTCGCGCACGCCGCGCACGCCCTCGTCGAGCGCGGCCAGGTTGAGCACGTCGCCCTCGGCCAGCCCGAAGGCGGCCAGCAGCTCGTCCGGGTCGAGGCCCACCTCGCCCTCGAAGCGGACTTTGGAAATGCGCGTCGCCGGACCCTCCTCGATATGGAACTCCAGCGCCACGCCTCCGCCCGGCGCCGGCTGCCGCATAGGCGTGATGGCCGCCGTTCGATAACCGATTCGATAGTAGGCCGCCCGCAGCGCCTCGACGGCCGGGGCCACCTGCTCGGGCTGGAACTCGGCGTTGACCTGGAGGTTGGCGGTCTGGTGGAGGATGCTCTCGGCCAGCGCCTGGTGGCCGGGAAAGGTCACCGCCAGGAGCTTCTGCACGCTGGAGAGCACGAAGACCAGCCGCACCCGGCCGTCGGCGAGGCGCTCGAGGAAGGCGGCCACCCGCGAGAACCGCGCGCTGGCGTGCAGCGCCCGCACCGCGTCGCGGACGTCGCGGGCGTCGAGCGGCGCGTTGAGCTGGATGTCCACCAGCGCCTTCACCGACTCGGCGGGCGCGCCTTCGAAGGCGATCTCGCCCACCCGCACCGGCTCCGTCTGCGCGCTCCAGAGCGGCGCCGGCTCTCCTGCCAGCACCGCCGCCCAGAGGAGCGCGAAGAGCACCTATTCGCCTTCCCACTTGAGGTGAAGATCGACGCCGAAGTCGGTGCCGGTGCCGGTGGTGTCGTGCTCGTTGTCCAGCTGCAGTCGCGTCGAGACCGCGTCGGAGAGCTGGTAGCTGATGACGCCGCGGTACCTGCGCGTGGTCAGCCCTTCGAGGATTTTCAGGTCGAGGCGGTCGTTGATGAGGTGCGAGGAGAAGCGCGCCATCGGCTCCAGCCGGTTGGTGGCCCTGGAGAAGTCGGAGGCGAAGTCGATGTTGGGGTCGCGCAGGATGGCGTTCTTGGGGATGAAGCGGCGGACCTCCTCGGAGAAGCCGGTCACCTTGTTGAGCGCCTCGACGCCGATGGCGAGCCCGGAGTCGGCGGCGGAGAAGCTGGCCTGCTGCAGCCGCTGCGAGACGAAGCCAAAGGTCAGCAAAAAGCCGAGGTCGGCTTCGGCCAGCGCGGGCTCGCTGTTGAGCGCCACGTGCGGCTCGCCCGGCGTGCCGAAGGCGTGCAGCCGGACCTTGTACTCCTTCACTTGTGAGTTCGCCTGGAAGTCGTAGCTGGGCCGGATCCTCTGTCGATCGGTGAAGCTGAGCACGCCCTGCTCGATCTGGAATTCATTTCCGCGAAAGGTCGCGGTCCCGTGCACGGTGTTGACCGAGCCGAGCAGGCCCACCGCGCGCGAGGTGCCGGTGACCTTGAGGTCGCCCTTCAAGTCGGTGCGGGCGAGGTTGTTCTCGACGCGCACGCCGCGGGAGAGGTGGACGTCCAGGTCGAAGTGCAGCAGCACCGCGCTCTTGGTGAGCACCCGCGGCGTGGGCGGCCGGCGGGAGAAGTCGAGCAGCGACCGCTCGATGTCGATGTCCTCGGCATACTTCATCCGCGAGACGATCAGGCTGCCGCCCAGCACCGGCTCGAGGGGCGGGCCGAAGAGCGTGAGGTCGCCGTCGAGGGTGGCGTTGAGGCCCTCCTGCACGCGGACGTTGACGTCGGTCACGTGCGCCGACATGTCGATCTTCTTCGGATCGAGGTGGTCCATCTCCATGCCGCCGGAGAGCCGCGCCTCGCCGTTGTTGAGCTTGCCGGTCAGGGAGTCGATGACCAGCGCGTCCTGCGATTTGGCTTCCTTGCCGATTTTCGCGAACACAGCCTGGATAGCCGCGCGCGTCGCTGCAGGGC
>JANXXR010000616.1 GCA_025350525.1 Deltaproteobacteria bacterium | reverse complement strand
GGCTGGTTCTGCTGCACCACGAAGGGAGTTTGCGCCTGCGCCCCGTGGTCCTTGGGGAACTCGAGCTTGCCGCCCGGCAGGATCGACTCAATCGAGAGCGCGGCCAGCCTGGCGCGCACCGCTTCGCGATCGACGGTGCCGGCCTGCTCGATGGCGGTAAAGAGCGCGCGCGCCGTCTCGTAGGCCAGCGCCTGGTACCACTCGGGGACGCGCTTGTACTTAGCTTGGAAGCTATCGATGAAGTGCTTGTTGAGTCCTTTGGCGCCGAGCTGGTGATTCCACCACACCGCCGAGAGAACATATTGGACGTGCTCCTTGCCCAAGGCTTCGGCGGCCTGGGCTTCGCTGCCGCGCGCGCCGTAGCTCTGCACCTTGTGGCAGAGACCCGCGGTCACGTATTGGCGCTGGAGCGAGATGTAATCAGGCAGGTGCGCGTCGGCGAGGAAGAGGTCGGTGGCCGCGGCCTTCACCTTGCCGAGCAGCGCGCCGAAGTCCTTGCCGTTGAGCTCGAAGGATTCGTCGACCGCGATTCGATAATCGGCCGCGTGCGCTTTGACGAACTGCTGCACGCCGTTGCGGAAGTCAGTGCCGTGGGCGGTGTTCTCCCAGAGCAGCGCGATGCTCGCCGGCCGCGGCAGCTTACCCGCTTTCTGCTGCGCGTCGATCCACTGCATCTGCGCTTCGGCCAGCTTCTCGACCGGCGCCATCAGCCCGAAGAGGTTCTTGAAGCCGCGCTGGTAGATGCGGGTCGCGCCGCCGCCGCCGTTGACGTAAGGCGTGTTGTTCTGCTCGGCGACCACGCTCTGCGCCTCGACCAGGTGGCTCGAGTAGGTGCCGAGCAGGAACTGCGCCCCGTCCTGGTGCAGCAGCCGGTCGGCGAGGCTCGCGGCCGTGGCCTGCGAGGTGGTGTCATCGAGCAGCACCAGCTTCGCGGGCATGCGCTTGCCGCCGATGAAGAGGCCGCCAGCCTTGGCCACTTCCTCGAAGGCGAGGTCGTAGCCCTCCTTATAGAACCCGCCGATGCGGGATTCGGCGCCCGTCAGCGGCAGCGTCGCGCCGATCACGACCGTCGTCGGATCTTGCGGGCTGGAGCCGCTCTTCTTGCAGGCGGAGAGCGGGACGGAGAAGACGGCGAGGACCATCGCTGCGCGCGCGAGCTGCATCTCAACCTCCAGGCTGCAAAGCAAGACGGCGGCGAGCCGGAGCCCGCCGCCGTCGCAAATCAGGGCTACTGACCTTCTAGAAGATCAGGTTCCAATGGAGAAGGACCGTGTTCTGTCCCTTCGTCACGTCCTTGACGACCTGGGAGGGCGGGGCGATGGAGGACTGACCGTGGTTGTTCGAATACTCGACGTAGACGTGGTTGCGGTTGCGGTCGATGAAGTAGTTGACGCCGATCTTCGTCGAGCGCGTGTCGGCCTGCTGGAAGTTCGCGGTGCCGCCGGTGCAGGCGGTGGCGGCGGCGTCGTCCGGGCAGCTGTCGCCGAAGAAGGCCTCGAACGAGACGTACGGCTTGAAGTTGCCGAAGCGCACGCCGAGGTCGGCGAATCCGCCGTAGCCGGTGTTGCGCGAGCCCTTGCCCTGCGTCGAGCGGTAGCCGATCGCCTGGAAGGTGGTCTCCTGGTTCTCGCTGGTGGGGAAGTCGAGGAACACATGCACCGAGCCGACGAAGTTGTCGGTGATGCCCGAGGGCCCGACCACCGACTGGGCCTGGTAGTTGGCCGAGCCGCCGACCGAGAGGATGGGCTCCTTGGCCCAGTAGTTCTCCTGGTAGAGCCAGGCGCCTTCCTCGGAGCCGATGATGTCGACGTTGACGAAGCCGGCGAAGCGCGGGTTCGACTTGATGTTGACCGCGTTGGCTGCCGGGGTCACGCCGGGGCCGACGTAGGTGCCGCGCGCGCCCTCGTAGACGCCGCCGCGGAAGCCGACCTTCTTGTCGAACAGCCAGCCGCGGAGCTGGATGCCGGGGTCGCGCAGGCCGGGCATGCCGCCGGCGATGCGGAACGAGTCGGTGTGGACGTCGGCGGTCTGGAAGTTGGTGGTGCTGACGAGCAGGTGGCGCGAGATCGGCTGCAGCAGGATGCCGGCGTCGATGTAGACGACGTTCGGGCCGGTGATGCCCGTCGGCGCGAAGCCGATCCAGGCGTCCTGCACGTAGGCGAACCCGCCGTTGGCCTGCGTCGGGTAGTTGCCGCGCCTGCCGGCGTTCGGCATATCGATCTGGTACAGGTAGGTGAAGTAGTTGCTGATGTCGCCGTTGACGAGCAGGCGCGCGCGGCGCAGGTAGAACTCGACTCCCAGATCCGTCGCGTTGGCGGCGCCGTTCTCGGCGAACAGGACCGAGG
>JANXXR010000604.1 GCA_025350525.1 Deltaproteobacteria bacterium | reverse complement strand
CGCAGTCCTTGACCGCCCCA
Organism: Deltaproteobacteria bacterium; assembly: GCA_025350525.1. Lineage (GTDB taxonomy): Bacteria > Myxococcota > Myxococcia > Myxococcales > 40CM-4-68-19 > 40CM-4-68-19. Next base: position 3,252 of record JANXXR010000604.1, on the reverse strand, counting down.
CACTCGCAAGATAGCTTCCGCCGCCCGTGACCGCGCCCACTTCCAAGCCCCCAAGATTCAAGCGCATCCTCCTCAAGCTGAGCGGCGAGGCGCTGATGGGAGATGGCAAGTACGGCATCTCGCCCAAGACGCTGCAGCAGATCGCGCTCGAGGTGCGCGACGTCGTCGAGATGGGCGTCGAGCTCGGCATCGTCATCGGCGGCGGCAACATCTTTCGCGGCGTCTCCGCCAGCGCCGAGGGCATGGACCGCGCCAGCGCCGACTACATGGGCATGCTGGCCACCGTCATCAACGCGCTCTCGCTCCAGGACGCGCTGGAGAAGCTCTCGGTCTACACCCGGGTGCAGAGCGCCATCGAGATGCAGCAGCTGGCCGAGCCGTACATCCGCCGCCGCGCCGTCCGCCACCTCGAGAAGGGCCGCGTGGTCATCTTCGCCGCCGGCACCGGCAACCCCTACTTCACCACCGACACCGCGGCCAGCCTGCGCGCCATGGAGATCCACGCCGAGGTCATCCTCAAGGCCACCAAGGTGGACGGCATCTACAGCGCCGACCCGCACAAGGACCCGACCGCGACCCGCTACAAGTCGCTGAGCTACCTCGACGTGCTCAAGAAGAACCTCAAGGTCATGGACTCCACCGCCATCTCGCTCTGCATGGACAACGACCTGCCCATCATCGTCTTCGACCTCGGCCAGCAGGGAAACATCATCAAGGTGGTGGCGGGCGAAGAAGTGGGCACGCTGGTGGGCACCCTGAAGCCGCAGCACCAGCCGGAGGCGTAGCCCATGGGAATGGCAGAGGACGTCATCGACGATCTCAAGGCGCGCATCGCCAAGACGCTGGACGATCTGCGCCGCGAGCTCGCCAAGGTCCGCACCGGCCGCGCCAACCCGGCGCTCCTCGAAGGCGTGCGGGTCGACTACTACGGCACGCCCTCGCCGCTGCAGAACGTCTCCAACGTCACCGTGGCCGATCCGCGGCTGATCATCGTCAAGCCGTGGGAGAAGGCGATGATCCCCATCATCGAGAAGGCCATCAACGCCGCCGGCCTCGGCATCAACGCCATGTCCGACGCCGAGATGGTGCGGGTGCCCATCCCGCCGCTCAACGAGGAGCGCCGCAAGGAGTACGTCAAGTCGGTCAAGCACAAGGGCGAGGAGCACAAGATCGCCATCCGCAACGAACGGCGCGACGCCAAGGAATTGATCGAGGAGTCGGTGAAAGAGGGCGACCTCACCGAGGACGACGGCAAGAAGGCGCTGGTCAATGTCCAGCTCGAGGTGGACTCCGGCATCAAAAAGGTCGATGAGATCATCGCCAATAAAGAGAAAGACCTGATGCAGGTCTGAGCGGCGGGCCTCAGGCTTCAGGCCTTCAGGCCTCGGGTCAGGAGCCTGCGGGAAAGACATATGGCTAAAGACAAGAAGACGAAGCGCAAGCTGCTCGAGGCGACCCGCAAGCACCAGGACGTGCTGCAGGCGGCGGGGCTCTCGGCGGCCACGGTCGACAGGTACGAGAACGCCATCAAGGTCATCGACGCGCAGGGCAAGGAGCCCGGCGCGGCGGTGCAGGTGCTGGTGCAAGATCTGAAGGCAGAGGTGGGCGAGATCCAGGCGGCGGTGAAGAAGGAGTTTCCCGGCAACGCCTCGTTCCTGGCCATCTTCAAGGCGCAGGAGCCGATGCCGTCATCGCCCCGCGAGGTGCTGGCCCTGGGGCGGCTCATCGCCAAAGAGGCGCCCGACTTCGCGCAGAACCTCATCAAGTACGCCATCAACGCCGCCACCGTCAGCCACCTCAAGTCGCTCTGCGCCCAGCTGGAAAAAGAGATCGGCGGCGAGGACCCGGCCCAGGAGATGCACACGCTGGAGGATCAGATCCTCGAGGTGGCCCGGCGTACCTTCGAGGGCAAGCCCGAGCTGTCGTCGTTTGATCTGAAGTAGGGAAGCGCTCCCAAACTCCCTTTGCGGCATCTGCTTCGGGCATGTCTCTCGATCTCGGCGGGCTCTCGGCCCCGGTCAGCAACAGCGACGAGCTGGTCGCCTATATCGCGGCGGCCGAGCGGCCGGCTGACCGCTGGCTGATCGGCGTCGAGCACGAGAAGATCGGCGTGCGCGGACCTACGCTGGAGGCCGTGCCGTACCACGGGCCCCAAGGCATCCGCGAGTTGCTCGACGCCATCGCGCGCTCGGCGGGCGGCACCCAGCACAAGCACAAGGAGAACGGTCAGCCCATCGCCTTGCTCTCCAAGGACGCCTCGGTCACGCTGGAGCCGGGCGGCCAGCTCGAGCTCTCGGGCGCGCCGGCCCGATCGTTCGCCGTCATCGAGAAGGAGATCCAGGACCACCTCGACGAGGTCCGCAAGGACTCGAACGGCCTGCTCTGGCTGGCCGCCGGCTACCGTCCCTTCGGCACCCGCGACGACGGGCACTGGATGCCCAAGGGCCGCTACGCCGCGATGAAGGCGTCGCTGGGCCCGCGCGCGCGCCTGGCGCTCGACATGATGCTGATGACGGCCACCGTGCAGGCCAACCTCGACTGGAGCGACGAGCAGGACCTGGCCGAAAAGGTCCGCGCCGCCACCGGCGTCTCGCCCCTGGTCACCGCCATGTTCGCCAACAGCCCGCTCATCAACGGGCGCGAGTGCGGCTACCTCGACTTCCGCTACCAGGTCTGGCGCGAGACCGACCCCGCCCGCTGCGGCCTGCTCGAGCAGATGCGCCAGTCCGGCTGGGGCTACCGCACCTACGTGGAGTGGGCGCTCGATGTGCCCATGCTCTTCGTCCGCCACGGCACCGAGTACCGGGACGCGCAGCAGCAGACCTTTCGCAGCTGGCTGCGGAGCGGCGAGCTGGCGGGCGGAGAGAAGGCGCAGCCCACCTTGTCCAACTGGGTCGATCACCTGACCACGCTGTTTCCCGAAGTGCGGGTCAAGCGCGTGCTCGAGCTGCGCGGGGCCGACGTGGTGCCGCCGCCCTTGATGATGTCGCTGCCGGCTATCTGGGTCGGGCTGCTCTACGACAAAGAGGCGCGGCGGGCGGCGGCCGAGCTGACGGCGAAGTGGAGCTTTGCCGAGCTGCTCGAGTTCCAGGGCGAGGTGGCCCGCCACGCGCTGCAGGCCCGCGGCCCCGACGGCGCCACCGCGCTCGACCTGGGCCGGCAGCTCCTGCGCATCGCCCGGCAGGGGCTCAAGGGCTGGGAGCGGGCCTCCGGCTTCGACGAGAGCGCGCACCTCGATCCGCTCGACGAGAT
>JANXXR010000589.1 GCA_025350525.1 Deltaproteobacteria bacterium | reverse complement strand
GCCGACCTGGTCATCTACCTGAACGTGAACTTCGTGCCCATGGACGGCGGGCACAAGTCGATCGGGACCGGCCTCACCGATTACCTGGGCCTGCGGGCGCACCACAATCCTTCGGCCATTCGCAACAGCAAGTCGTATATGGAGCCGAAGCATTCCGAACTGCATTCATCGGTGGACCGCATCGGCCGGGTCATCGACCAGCACCTCAACGTCTTCCACATCGAGACCGCGCTCAACAACAAGATGTTCGACGGGCCGATGGCCTTTTTGGGAAAGCGCGAGGAGGACTTCACCGACTTCGATCGCCTGGCCCTCGAAGGACTGCGCTGGACGCTGGGCAAGACGCCGCGGTCCCTGCGGCAGAACATCTTCCACCGCGTGCCCGCGGCCTATGGCCTGATCGCCTGCGCCGCCGGCCGCACCGAACTGGCGCACGAGAAGATCCTGCAAGTCTGCCGGCAGCAGCTCTTCGTCAAGGTCCGCGGGCAGGCCGATATCCTGATTGCCGGCATTCCCTATATCAGCCCCTACAACATCGGCGCGGTGCTCAATCCGCTCCTGGTGCAGGTGATGGCCTGCGGATACTTCTTCAACATGAACCGCGGCGTCCCGCTCATCAAGAAAGGCGGGACGCTCATCGTCACCCATCCCTGCATGGACGAGTTCGACCCCGTCCAGCACCCGAGCTACATCGAGTTCTTCCACCGGCTCCTGCCGGAGACCACCGACGCGATGACGCTGCACAAGAAGTACGAAAGAGAATTCGCGCAAAATCCTTCGTATGTGCATCTCTATCGAAAGGGCAATGCCTATCACGGCGCCCACCCCTTCTATATGTGGTACTGGGGCGAAAATGGCCGCCAGCATATGGGGCAGATCATCGCCGTCGGAAGCGAAAACACCCACGTCCCCAAGATGATGGGCTGGGAGCGCGCCGACACGCTGGCGGAGGCCATCGACATGGCCCGCGGGCGGCAGGGGCGCTCGGCCAACATCAGCCTCATGCACCACCCGCCCATGGTGATGACCGAGGTCGCGCTCAGCGCCGACGAAGGAGCGAAGCTGTTGCCCGAGCAGGGAGGCGCCTCGGCAGCGAAGCCCGGGATCGCGGCCAAGGGGGAGCCATAGTGGAGGCGATCGATCTCAGCCAGGCCTTCCGGGGCCGGGAGATCCTCATCACCGGCGTCACCGGATTTCTCGGCAAGGTGGCGCTCACCATGCTGCTCGACCGCTATCCAGAGGTCGGCAAGGTCTATGTGCTGGTCCGGCCCCGCGCGGGCGGCACGGCGGACGACAGGTTTTTCGGGAAAGTGGCGACCTCTCCGCCCTTCCGTCCCTTGTTGGAACGATATGGCGACAAGCTCGACGCCTTTTTGCGCGAGAAGTGCATCCCGCTGGCGGGCGACGTCACCGACCCGATGCTGGGCCTCTCCGCGGAGCAGGTGGAAAGACTCACCGGAAAGCTCGCCTGCCTGATCAACTCGGCCGGCCTCGTCACCTTCAATCCCTCGCTGGAGTTCGCGGTCTCGGTCAATACCGAGGGCGCGCGCAACGCCGCCGAGCTTTGCAAGAAGACCGGCGCGACCCTGGTGCACATCTCCACCTGCTTCGTCGCCGGCACCCGGCGCGGCCCCGTCTTCGAGGACGAGCCGGTGGTCGGCAACTATCCCAAGGCGCACGATCTAAGCGAGGCGGCGCGGGTGCCCTTCTCGGTCGAGACCGAGCTGAAGGACGTCGAGCTCCTGGTGGCGCGGACGCGGGCGCAGGCCGACGACCACGCGCTGGCCGCGCAGTTCCGCTCCGCGGCGGTCAAGCGCCTCGAGGAAGAAGGCCGCGATCCGGCCGACCAGAAGGGCCTGCGTCTCGCCGCCGGCCGCGAGCGCAAGCTGTGGCTTGCGGGCCAACTGGTGCAGGCGGGAATGGACCGCGCGCAGGCGTGGGGCTGGCCCAATACCTATACCTATACAAAGGCAATGGGGGAGCAGGCCATTGCCGCGAGCGGCTGCAAGTATGCGCTGGTGCGGCCCGCCATCGTCGAGAGCGCCTTGCGCTTTCCCTTTCCGGGCTGGAATGAAGGCTTCACCACCTCGGCGCCGCTGGCCTTCATGGGGCTCAAGGGGCAGCGGGTCTTTCCCGCCGGCGACAAGCTGGTGCTCGACCTGATTCCGGTCGATCTGGTCGCCGCCGGAATGCTGGGCGTGGCCGGCGCCGCCTGCGCGCAGCGGCTCGAGCAGCGCGTCTTCCAGCTCGCGTCCGGCGACGTCAATCCCTTCTATGTCCGGCGCGCGGTGGAGCTGGTGGCGCTCTACAAGCGTCGCTACTTCCGCGAGCGCACCGACCGCGGCGAGCACAGCGCCTTCAAGACCTGGCTCGACACCTGGCTCGAGCCCTATCCGGCCTCGGCGCAGGTCTATCAGGCCACCAGCGCGCCGCTCTTCCGCGCCGCCGCCAAGGGCCTGCGCAGGCTCATCGACGAGCGCGGCCTCAAGTGGGGAACGCCGGTGGGGACGGCGCTTTTGGCCCGCGCCGACCAGGCGCTCGAGAGCGTCGATCGCCAGCTGGGACAGCTGGAGATGACCTGGGACCTCTTCATCCCCTTCATCGCCGGCGAGCGCTTCATCTTTCAGTGCGTCCACACCCGCGCGCTCTGGGCGCAGCTGCGCGAGGAGGATCGCAAGAAGCTGCCCTGGAATCCCGAGGGCCTCGACTGGCGCGACTACTGGCTCGAAGTGCACATGGCCGGCCTCGAGGAGTGGGTCTTTCCGGGGCTGGAAGAGGAGAGCAAGGCGCTGCGGCGGGCGGTGCCGCAGCCCAAGGATCTGCTGCAGCTTCTCCAGGGCGCGGTGCATGCCTACGGGCCGCGGGTGGCGCTGCGCTTCTATGCGGGCCAGGACGACGCGGCCAAGCTGGCCCGCACCCGCGACGACCGCGTCACCTACGACGAGCTGGCGCAGTTCTCCGACCGCGCCGGCGTGGCGCTGCAGGCGGCGGGCGTGCGCGCGGGCAGCCGCGTGCTGCTCATGTCCGAAAACCGCCCCGAGTGGGCGATGGCCTACTTCGGGATCCTCAAGGCCGGCGCTGCCGCGGCGCCGCTCGACCAGAACCTCTCGCTCGCGGAGGTGCAGAACTGCGCGGCGGCGGCCAAGGCGGAGATCCTCGTCGCCAGCCCGCGCGTCGCCGAAAAGCTGGGCGCGGTGCCGGGCCTTCTGACGATTCTGCTCCCGGAGCTCTTGCGCGGGTCGAGCGCGGGCGGGCTGCCCCCGCTGCGCAAGAGCGCCGCCGCCGACGACGTGGCCTCGGTGCTCTTCACCAGCGGCACCACCGGCAAGCCCAAGGGCGTGCTGCTCACCCACCGCAACTTCGCCTCGCTCGCCGCCAAGCTCGCCGGGCTCTTCGATCTGCGCGTCGGCGAGGGCGTGCTCAGCGTGCTGCCGCTCAACCACACCTTCGAGTTTTCCTGCGGCCTGCTCACGCCGCTCCTGCTCGGCGCCGAGATCACCTACCTCGACGAGCTGACCGCCGACCGGCTCTCCGAGGCGTTGAACAGCGGCCGCGTGCACGCGATGATCGGCGTGCCCGCGCTCTGGCAGCTCCTGCACCGCAAGTTGACGCAGGAGGTGGCCGCGCAGCCGCGGCTGGTCCGCGCGGCGGTGCAGGCGGCGATGGCGCTGCACGGCGAGCTGCGCAACCGGACCTCGCTCAACGTCGGCAAGCTGCTCTTCTGGCCCATCCACAATCGCTTCGGCGGACGGCTGCGGCTCCTGGTCTCCGGCGGGAGCGCGCTGCCCGAAGAGGTGCAGCGCGCCTTCCACGAGCTGGGCTTCGACCTGACCGAAGGCTACGGCCTCACCGAGGCCGCGCCGGTCCTCGCCGTCACCGTGCCGGAGAACCGGCTGCGCCCGGGAGTGGTGGGGCCGCCCTTGCCGGGGGTCGAGCTGCGCATCGCCGATCCCGACAAGGACGGCGTCGGTGAAGTGCTGGCCAAGGGCCCCAACGTCATGACCGGCTACCTCGACGACCCGAAGTCCACGGCGCAGGTGCTGGTGGACGGCTGGCTGCACACGGGCGACCTGGGGAAGCTGAACGCCGACGGCGCGCTCTCGCTGGTGGGCCGCAAGAAGGATCTGATCCTCGACGCCAGCGGGAAGAACGTCTATCCCGACGAGCTGGAGGAGCTGTACGGCGCTTCGCCTTTGATCAAGGAACTGTCGGTGGTCGGCCTTGCCGATGGAAAGGGCCACGAGCGGGCCGCCTGCCTCTGCGTGCCGCGCGAGCCGCGCGAAGGCGAGACGCGCGAGGAGGTGCGCGGGCTGATCGAGGAGCACTTTGCCGGCGTCTCGTCGGACCTGCCCCTCTGGAAGCGGATCAAGATCCTCCACTTCTGGGAGGGGAATCTGCCCCGGACCAGCACCCGCAAGGTGAAGCGGCCGCTGGTGGCGGCGGAGCTGCAGCGGCTGGAGCGGGTCACCCAGGCGGCGACGCAGAACACCGCGCAGACGCTGGGCAGCGACGGTTGGCTCTTCGAGCTTCTGGCCGAGCTGGCGCAGAAGCCGCGCGGCACGGTGACCGCGCAGACGCGCCTCGCCGCTGACCTGGGCTTCGATTCGCTGCTGGTCGCCGAGCTCACCACGGCGCTGGAAAAGGCTGGAGTCCGGCCGCCGCCCGAGGCGGAGTACGCGGCGCTGACCACCGCCGGAGAGCTGGCGCGGGCCCTCGCTGCGCCTTCCGAGGACGCGCCCCCCGGCGAGGCGCTGGAAGAGCCCGAGGGAGAGATCCCGATTCCGCAGCCGGTAGCGGCAGCGGGGCGCGCGGCCATCGCCTTCTTCCAGAAGGCGCTCTACGGCCGCATCTTCGAAATCGACGTCACCGGCCGCGGGCACGTGCCGCAGCACGCGCCCTTCCTGGTGGCCGCCAACCACGCCAGCCACCTCGACGTCGGGCTGGTCAAGATCGCTCTCGGCGACGAGGGCAAGAAGCTCGCCTCGCTGGCCGCCCGCGACTACTTTTTCGACAATCCATGGAAGCGGGCCTGGTTCGGAAGCTTCACCAACCTGGTGCCCATCGAGCGGCGCGGCGGCCTGAAAGAATCGCTGCAGACGGCGGTGCGGACGCTCTCGTTTGGCTACCACCTGCTCATCTTCCCCGAGGGCACGCGCTCGCCGGACGGACAGCTCCAGGAGTTCAAGCCCGCCATCGCCTTCCTCAGCTTCGCGGCGGGCGTGGACATCCTGCCCATCTATCTCGAGGGCACGCGCGAGGCCATGCCCAAGGGCTCCTTCGCGCCCGACCCGCGGCGGCGGCGCAAGCTCGTCGTCCGCATCGGGCCGGCGCTGCGGCACGAGGAGCTCAAGGCCGCGACGCAAGGCCTCTCGCGCTCGGCTGCGCACCGCGAGGTCACGCGCCTTGTGCGGCTGGCGGTCGAGGCCCTGCGCGACGGAAAGCCGCCGCCCGCGCTGGAGGCCGGCCGGCTGGTGGAGGTTCCGCGGTGAAGCTCCTCGTCACCGGCGCCACCGGCTTTCTCGGCTCGACGCTGGTCCCGCTGCTGCTCGAGGCGGGACACGAAGTTCGCGTGCTCCTGCGCAAGGGAGGCGCGCTGCCCGGCTGCGAAGTGGTGCGCGGCGACGTGCTCGACAGGGACTCCGTCGCCAAGGCCTTGCAGGGAGTCGAAGGGCTCTACCACCTCGCGGGCCTGGTCAGCCGCGATCCCGCCGATGCGCGCAAGATGTACGATCTGCACGTCGAGGGCACCCGCCATCTCCTCGAAGCGGCCGGCGACCTGAAGCGCATCGTGCTGGCCAGCTCGTCGGGCACCATCGGCGTCTCGCGGACCCGGCGGGTGGCGACGGAGGCCGACGACTACCCCATCGAGACGGTGGGGCGCTGGCCCTATTACCTGTCGAAGATTTACGAGGAGAAGATCGCGCTCGAGCACGCCCGGCGCGGGATGCCGGTCATCGTGCTCAATCCGTCGCTGCTGCTGGGGCCGGGCGATGCGCGCATGTCCTCGACGCAGGACGTGTTCCGCTTCCTGATGGGGCGGATCCCGGTGTTGCCGCGGGGTGGAATCTCGTTTGTCGACGTGCGCGACGCGGCGCAGGCCTTCCTCGCCGCGCTGACGAAAGGAAACCTCGGCGAGCGGCACCTCCTGGGCGCGGTCAACTGGGACTTCGACGAGTTCTTCGCCCGGCTGGGCCGCATCGCGCACCGGCCGCCGCCGCTGTTGCGCCTGCCATCGCCGGTGAAAGTGGCCGCGGCGCACTTGCTGGAGCGCCTCGCCCGGGAGCGCGGCCGCGAGCCCGACCTGCCCGCCAGCGACGTCGAGATGGGCGAGTGCTGGTTCTTCATCGACTCTGCCAAGAGCGAGCGCGCGCTCGGCTTCCGCCCGCGCGATCCGGTGGAGACGCTCTCGGACACGGTGCGGTACGTGCGCGAAAACTTCCTCGCCAAGGGGGCGTAGTGCTGCTCTATCTCGCGCGCCACGCGCAGACGGCTTCGAGCGCGGTCGATTCCTTCAATGGCCAGCGGGAGCTGCCGCTCACCGACCACGGCCGCGAGCAGGCGAGGCTTCTGGGCGCACGCCTCGCCGGCATTCAATGGGCCGCGGTCTATCGATCACCATTGGGACGCACCCAGGAGACCGCTGAGCTGATCGCGCCCGGCTTCCAATGCATTTCAATGCCGGGCTTGATTGAAATCAATTACGGCGGCTGGGAAGGTCTCTCCGCCGAGCAGGCGCGGGCCTTGAATCCGGGGCGGTACAAGGCCTGGCTGGCCGATCCGTCGGCGATGGCGCCGGCCGGCGGCGAGACGGCGGCGCAGGTGGCCGAGCGCGCCCTCGAGGCGCTGGAGGAGATCCGCGCGCGGCACGAGGGCAGCGCGCAGCCGGTGCTGGCGGTCTCGCACAAGGCCACGCTGCGCATTCTGGGCGCGGCGCTGACCGGCGCGCCCATCGCCAAGTACCGCCTCCGCTGGCCGCAGGACGAGTGCGCGCTCAACCTGGTCGAGCTGCGCGCCGGCAAGGAGCCGTTCCTGCGGCTCTGGAACGACACCTCGCACCTGGGCCCGGACCCGGCCGCCAGCACCCGCTCCGGCAAGTGAGCTGCCGCAGGCAGATGGACCGGTCAGATCCGCCCCTCGAAGAGGAAGGCCGTCTCTTCCTTCCGCGCCCCGCTGGCGTCGGCCACCGCGAACTGGCGGCGCTTGCCGGTGTCGCCCAGCGCGTACATCGAGGCGCCTCCATATTGCCCCTGCTTGTTGACCGCGTAGAAGGCGATGGAGAAGTTGGGCTTGCCCGGCGCCGAGAGCAGCCGCTTCTCGCGCGTCGTCCTGGCGATGCGCTCGAGCGTCATCAGGCAGGCGTCGCGCGGATGCTTGCCCTGCCGCATGAACTCGACGGTGAGGTGCCCTCCGCTGACCAGGATGTTGGCCTCGCCGCGGCCGGTGGAGCCGGCGCTGCCCACCTCGTTGTCGGTGAAGCAGCCGGCGCCGATGATGGGCGAGTCGCCGACCCGCCCGGGCATCTTGAAGAAGAGGCCGCTGGTCGAGGTGCAGCCGGCCAGGTCGCCGCGCGCGTCCACGGCGCTGAGGTGGATGGTGCCGCCCCGCTGCGGCTTGCGGAATTCGTCCCAGCCGAACTCGTCGATGAAGGCCTTGACGTCCGGGTCGTAGTGCTCGGGATCGGGCTCCAGCCACTTGTCCTTGTCGGAGAGGTTCTGCTTCCAGAAGAGCCACACCTTGCGGGCCTTCTCGGTGAGCAGGTTCTCGACGGGAAAGCCGTTCATGGTGGCGAAGTGGCGCGCCCCCGGGCCGACCAGCAGCACGTGATCGGTGGACTCCATCACCAGCTTGGCCACCCGCGACGGGTTCTTCACGCCTTCCAGCGAGGCGACCGCGCCGGCCCGCGCGGTGGGGCCGTGCATGACGCAAGCGTCGAGCTGGACCACGCACTCCTCGTTGGGCACGCCGCCGTAGCCGACGGTCATGTCGTTGGGATCGTCCTCGACGATATTGACGCCGGCGATGGCGGAGTCGAGGGGATCCTGTCCCGCCTGCATGCGCTTGACCGCCTCGGCCACGGCGCGCAGCCCGTTGGACGAAGAGACCGCGACGGGCCGCGAGGCCGGCAAAGGCTTCTGCGCGAGCGCCGCCTTCGACAGGCCAGCAGCGGCAGCAGCGGTTCCCAGCAGCGTGCGTCGGGAGAGGGTCACGTTTTCCTCCGTCAGGTTTGGTCGAGGGACGCGATGTCGCGCCCGGTGATGCCCAGCAGGTAGAGGATGGCGTCGAGCCCCATGGCGCTGATGGCGGTGTGCGCCGCCTCGCGCAGCTTGGGCTTGGCGTGGAAGGCGATGCCGTGCCCCGCCTTCTGCAGCATGAGCAGATCGTTGGCGCCGTCGCCGATGGCGATCACCTGGTCGAGCGGCACGCCCTCGCGCTGCGAGAGCTCCTCGAGGATCTGCGCCTTGCGCTGCGCGTTGACGATGGGCCCGACCACGCGCCCGGTCAGCTTGCCGTCCGGCGAGACTTCGAGCGTGTTGCTCCAGGCGAAGTCGATGCCCAGCCGCTTCTGCAGCGCCTCGGCCGCCACCGAGAAGCCGCCGCTGATCACCGCGGTGCGGTAGCCCAGCCGCTTCAAGACGCGCAGCAGCGTCTCGGCGCCTTCGGTGAGCGGCAGGTTCGCCGACAGCTCGGCCAGCACGCCCGCGTCGAGGCCCTCGAGCAAGGCGACCCGCTCGCGCAGGCTCTGGTCGTAGTCCATCTCGCCCAGCATGGCGCGGCGGGTGATGGCCGCGACCTGTTCGCCCACGCCGTGCGCCCGCGCCAGCTCGTCGATCACCTCGATGCGGATCAGCGTCGAGTCCATGTCCATGACCACCAGCCGCTTGCTGCGCCGGAGCAGCGTCTCGCGCTGCAGGGCGCAGTCGAAGGCGCCCTTCCCCGCCGCCTCGAGCAGCGCCGCCTTGAGCGCCGCCTCCGAGGCGCCGGGCTCGAGCGAGACGGCAAATTCGACGCAGGCCAGCCCGCCTTCGCTGAGCCGGTGGATGCGCTCGATGTTGGCGTGGTGGGCCGCCAGCGCCTCGGCCACCGCCTGGAGGCTGGCCGGCGTCAGCGTGCGGGCGATCACCGTCAGCGCGTACCGCTCGCGCGGGCTCTCGTGGCCGGGCGGCAGCCGGCGAAATTCGAGCTGCAGGCCCAGCGCCTTGGCGGCGAAGAGCAGCTCCTTGAGCACCGGCTCCGCCTCGTCCACCTCGACGGCGAAGCCCAGCGTGAGCAGCCCCTGGACCACTACCTGCTCGACGTCGTTGAGCCGCGCGCCGCCCTGCGCGAGGATGCGCGAGAGCTGCGCGGTGATGCCCGGCGCGTCCTTGCCGGTAAAGGTCAGGATGAGCTCTTCGGCCACGCGGCGCACCATATCGCCGAACGCAGCGTCCTAGATGCCGATCTCGAGGCCGATGGTCAGCGCCGTGTCGGTGGGCACCTTGCCCTTGGGCGGCACGGTGTCGTCGCTGACCACGAAGCCGACGCCCAGGGACATCCGCTCGGTGAGCCGCGCCGAGAGCTTGCTGGTGCTGACCAGGAGGAGCCGCGCCTCCCCGGAGACGTTGGCGAGCAGGCTCGCGTCCTCGGTGAAGATGACCTCCTTGTTGAAGGCATAGCGGTAGAAGAGCCCCAGCCGCGGGGCGACGATGTCCACCTCGGCGAAGGCCGGATCCTGCGTGGGCCCGACGTGGGTCGGGTAGTACTGGAAGCGGTACTCCCGTCCGTAGCGGAAGCCGAGGTCGGTGCGCAGCGTCGTCTTCTGGAAGTCGGCTTCCTTCACGTCGAACCAGATGTACGAGACGCCCACCTCGCCGAAGGGCCGATACTCGATCGACTTGAGGTGGTCGGTGTCGATTCCGGCCAACAGATACAGCGAGAGCTGGTCGGTGAGTCGCCGGTCGCCGCGCAGCAGGAGGCCGGCGTTGAGCGCGGTCACCTGCGAGGCGGGGGCGCCGGCGGCCGTGCTCTGGCCATAGGCGGCGAAGGCCTTGACGCCCCAGATCCACTCCTCCGACTTCCGCTCCAGCGCCGCGTTGGTGCTGAAAGTGAGCGTCTGCGAGTTGCCGGTGAGCCAGATGGCGCCGAGCGCGACCGTGCCCGACCAGGTGGGCGAGGTGGCCGCGGCGGGGGCGGGCGGGGTCGCCTGCGCGAGGAGCGAGGCGACGACGACGGCGAGCAAGGGCATGGCGGATCCTTTTCAAGTGCGAACAGGCGCGGGTTACTTCTCACGCCGCCGGTGCGAGAGCGACCCTTCGCCGCCGGGTTGTAGGAGGGTGGACACCGTGCTATCCACCCGCGCCGATGGACCGGCCGCAGATCTCCGTCGTCATTCCCCTCTTCAACGAGGAGGAGAACGTTCGCGCGCTGCTCGACGAGCTCTTCTCCGAGCTGGCCAAGCTGGGGCGGACGTACGAGGTCATCTGCGTCGACGACGGCAGCCGCGACCAGACCTTTGCCGTTCTCGTTTCGGTGGCGGCGGCGCGGCCCGAGCTGCGGGTCATCCGCTTCCGCCTCAACTTCGGCCAGACCGCGGCCATGAGCGCGGGCATCGAGGCGGCGCGGGGCGACGTCATCGTGCCCATGGACGGAGATCTGCAGAACGACCCTGCCGACATCGGCAGCCTGCTCGCCCAGCTCGACGCTGGCTCCGACGTGGTCTCCGGCTGGCGCAAGAACCGCATGGACAAGGAGTTCGGCCGCAAGCTGCCGAGCCGCATCGCCAACCGGATCATCTCCTCGATCAGCGGCGTGCGGCTGCACGACTACGGCTGCTCGCTCAAGGCCTACCGCCGCGACGTGCTCCACGACGTGAAGCTCTACGGGGAGATGCACCGCTTCATCCCCATCTACGCCTCGTGGCAGGGCGCGAAGGTGAGCGAGCAGGTGGTCAACCACCGCGCGCGCCGCGCCGGCGTCTCGAAGTACGGGCTCTCGCGGACCTTCAAGGTCGTTCTCGACCTGATGGTGGTGAAGTTCCTCGCCAGCTATTCGACCAAGCCCATCTACGTCTTCGGCGGCTTCGGGCTCTTGAGCCTGGGCGGCGCGCTGGCCGCCTTCCTCTGGGCGCTCTACTACAAGCTGGCCGGCCTCAAGGACTTCGTGCAGACGCCGCTGCCGCTGGTGACGGTGATGTTCACGCTGGTGGGCGCGCTCTCGCTGCTGATGGGCCTGCTCGCCGAGCTGGTGATCCGCACCTATTACGAATCGCAGGACAAGCGGCCCTACCTGATCGCGGAGGAGCTGAACCGGCCCGCCCCGCCGGCGCTGCCGCGGAAGGCCGTCTAGATGTGCGGCATCTGCGGCGACGTCGCCCTGCTGGCAGCGCCCGACGTGGACGGCGTGCGCCGGGCGGCGCGGGCCATCGCCCACCGCGGGCCCGACGCCGAGAGCTTCTTCTTCGAGGGTCCGGCGGCGCTGGGGCACCGGCGGCTCTCAGTTCTCGACCTCGCCACCGGCGATCAGCCGATGACCCGCGAGGGTGTGACCCTGATCTTCAACGGCGAGGCGTACGACTTCGCGGCGCTGCGCGAGGAGCTGCGCGGGCGCGGGCATCCCTTCGAGACCCGCAGCGACACCGAGGTGGTGCTGCGCGCGTATCTGGAATGGGGAGAGAACTTCGCCGAGCACGTGCAGGGCATGTTCGCGCTGGCGCTGTGGGACGCGCGGTCGCGCAAGCTGGTGCTGGCGCGCGACCGGCTGGGCAAGAAGCCGCTCTACTATTTCGTCTCCGGCGCGCGCTGCGTCTTTGCCTCGGAGCTGAAGGCGCTGGCGGCGCACGGGGGCGTGCCGCGCGAGCTGGATCCCGACGCGCTGATCTCTTATCTCGCCTGCGAATACGTGCCGGCGCCGCAGAGCATCTACCGCGGCATCCTCAAGCTGCCGGCAGCGCACGTCGGCGTCTTCGACCAGCGCGGCTTCCGGCTGCGGCGCTACTGGGATCTGCCGGCGCCCTCCGGCGTGGCGCCGCCCGACGCCGAGCGCGAGCTGATCGGGCTGCTCGACGCCGCCGTCAAGAAGCGCCTGGTGGCCGACGTTCCGGTGGGCGTCTTCCTCTCCGGCGGCGTCGATTCGACCGCCATCGCCGCGCTTGCCGTCCGGCACAAGCAGCCGCTGCGGACCTTCTCCATCGGCTTCACCGAGGACAGCTTCGACGAGACTCCCTGGTCGCAGTTGGCGGCCGAGCGCCTCGGGACCGACCACCTGGCGCAGAAGTTCTCCGGCGCCGAGTGCCTCGAGCTCTTGCCCGCGGCGGTGGCCCAGCTCGACGAGCCCTTTGCCGATCCGAGCTTTCTGCCCACGCTCTTGCTCTCGCGCTTCACCCGCAAGCACGTGACGGTGGCGCTGGCGGGCGACGGCGGCGACGAGCTCTTCGCCGGCTACGATCCCTTCCTCGCTCACCGCCCGGCGGCGCTCTTTGCTCGGGTGCCGCGGCCGCTGCGGTCGCTGCTCTCGTCGGCGGTGCACCTTTTGCCGTCGTCGTCGCGCAACATGAGCCTCGATTTCCGCCTCAAGCAGTTCCTGCGCGGCGTCGATGCGCAGCCGTCGCTGCGGCACCAGTCGTGGATCGGCGCGCTGCTCCCGGCCGAGATCGCGGCGCTGCTGCGGCCCGAGCTTCGCGAGCGCGCGACGCCTGCGGTGGCCTACCACCAGGTGCTGGAAGACGCGGCCCGATCGGGCGCTCGGCCCGGCTCGGTGGACGAGGCGCTGCGCTTCTACCTGACGCGCTACCTCGCCGACGACATCCTGGTGAAGGCCGACCGCGCTTCGATGGCCGCCTCATTGGAATTGCGCGCGCCTTTTCTCGATACCGCCGTGGTCGAGTTCGCCGCCCGCCTGCCGTGGCGCCTGAAGATGTCGCCGACCAAAACCAAAGTACTGCTCAAGCGCGCGCTGCGCGGCCTGGTGCCCGAGGAGATCCTGCGCCGCCCCAAGAAGGGCTTCGGCATCCCCGTCGCCGCCTGGATCCGCGGGCCGCTGCGGCCGCTCATCGAGGAAGCGCTGTCGGAGAAGGCGCTGCGGGAGGGCGGCATCTTCGAGCCCGCCGCCGTCCGCGCGTTGCTGCAAACCCATCTGGAAAATCGCGCCGACCTGCGCAAGCCGCTCTGGACCCTGCTCATGTTCCAGCTCTGGCAGAAGCAGCACGCCCAGCCGGTGACGCTGCGGAGCGCCGCATGAAGCGCGTCCTGGTCACCGGCGGCGCAGGATTTATTGGCTCGCACGTGGTCCGGCGGCTGCTGGAGCGCGGCGACGAGATCGCCATCGTCGACAACTTCGATCCCTTCTATCCGGAGCGCTTGAAGCGCCGCGCTCTGGAGCCGCTGCTCGAGCGCGGGGCGCGGCTCTTCCAGAGCGACATCCGCGACCAGGAGGCGATGCACGCAGCTTTCGCGGCGGCGCGGCCCGAGGTGGTCGTCCACCTGGCGGCGCTGGCGGGCGTGCGGCCCAGCCTCGAGCGGCCGGCGGCGTACCTGGACGTCAACGTCACCGGCACCGCCTGCGTGCTGGAGGCCGCGCGCAAGGCCGGCACCCGGCGCTTCGTTCTCGGCAGCTCGAGCTCTGTCTACGGCGCCCACGCCGCTGCGCCCTTCCGCGAGACCGCGCGCATCGACGCGCCCGAGAGCCCCTACGCCGCCAGCAAGGTCGCGAGCGAGGTCCTCGCCCGCACCTTCCACAATTTATACCAAGTAGAAGTTGCGGCGCTCCGCTTCTTCACCGTCTACGGCCCGCGCCAAAGGCCCGACCTCGCTATCCACAAGTTCTCGCGCCGCATGCTGGCCGGACAGCCCCTCCCCTTCTTCGGCGACGGCAGCAGCCGGCGCGACTACACCTGGGTGGACGACATCGTGCAGGGCGTGGTGGCCGCCTGCGACGTGCCGCTCGCCTTCGACATCCTCAACCTCGGCGGCGCCCGCACCACCAGCCTCGCCGAGCTGGTGGCGCTCCTCGAGAGCGCGCTCGGCGTCCAGGCCGTCCTCGACCGCCAACCCGCGCAGCCCGGCGACGTGCCGCTCACCAGCGCCGACGTCAGCCACGCCGGAGAGGTGCTCGGCTACTCGCCCGGCACTCCCATCGGCGACGGCATCCGGAAGTTCGCCGAGTGGGTGCAGGGTGACGGGCGCGACTGGATCTGACCGGCGTGCCCTAGGCTACTTCACGCCGAGCAGCTCGACCTCGAAGACCAGCGTGGCGTTGGGCGGAATCACGCCGCCCGCGCCCGCCGGCCCGTAGCCCAGCTCCGGAGGGATGGTGAGCTTGCGCTTGCCGCCCACCTTCATGCCGGCGACGCCGTCGTCCCAGCCCTGGATCACCTGCCCGCGCCCGAGCGCGAACTGGAACGGCTGGCCGCGATCCTTCGACGAATCGAACTTGGTCCCGTTGGTGAGCCAGCCCGTGTAGTGCACCGAGACCTGCTTGCCCTTCTGCGCCTCGGCGCCGGTGCCCACCACCACGTCCTCGATCTTCAGCGGCATGTCATCCTCGTTCAGTGAACCCGCACCAGACTCTGGTTGGAGGCTGCGCCGCTCCGCGGCTGCGTCCGGTCGCCGGGGGACCGGTCGACCTCCGCTTTTTCTTCGTCGGGAAAAGGCGCCTCGCCGGGAAGCAGGCGGTAGACCTTGACCACCTCGCGACCTTCGATGCTCTCCACATGCCAGGGCGCGCGGCGCGCGAGGTTTCCGACGGCGTCCTGGTTGAGGAAGTAGAGCCGGCCCGCCTGCACCACCACGTAGCAGATGCGGCCGGCGCGGCAGGTGCGGCCGCGGCGGACCAGGGTCTGGAGCAGGTCGGAGCGGCCGGCTTCGCTGGCGTAGAGCTGGGCGGGCCAGTCGATCTCGGTGGAGAGCTCGGCGCCCGGCTCGGCGTGGGCGGCCACGTACTGCACCGCCTCGCGGAAGCCGGCGTCGAAGTAGTCGCAGTGGGGAAAGTAGTACTGCACCCGCCCGTCGCCGCCGCCGAAGGGAGAAATATACAACCTATAATGCGGTGCGTGGCGCAGCGCCGCCAGCGCCTCGCTGCCTGGAAGGAGCAGCGCGGCCAAGGCGACGGCGGCCCAGCGTGGGGTCCGGGCGCGCAGGTTTTCCAGCAGCAGCGCCACGCAGTAGCCGGCGAGGATGAGAAAGGCCGGCAGCACGCTGACGAAGAAGCGCCCCCACTTGGAGCCCGAGAGCGAGTGCACGAAGAACCAGACCGAGAGCCAGCTGAGCATCAGCTTGTGCGCCGGGCGCCGCTGCACCAGGGCCAGCGCGAGCCCGCCCAGCGCCTCGGCAAACGTCAGCGGCGCCAGCTTGACCGCGGCGAAGACCGCGTAGAACCAGGGCGGCGTCCCGGCGAGGCCGTACTCGACGAGGTTGTGGTAGATGCGGCCCATGAAGAAGAGCGAGCCGTGCACCGTCTGCTGGCCGGTGGTGTAGCTCTTCGCGTACTCCCAGGTGCTGGGCAGAAACGGCGACCAGTTCACGCAGACCCAGAGCAAAAAAGCGAAGCCCGCCAGCTGCGCCCAGCGCCTGGGCTCCACCCGCCACTGTGAATCGCGTTTCACCCACAGATAAAAGACCAGGGGGATGGGCAGCAGGAAGAAGAAGTATTTCGACGCCAGCATGCCCGCCAGCGCGGCGGCGCCGCCCAGCTCCCAGCGGCGGGGGGAGCGCCCGTCGTCGGCGGCTGCCTTGGCTTCGGCCAGGCACCAGAGCAGCAGCATGAGGAAGAGCCCGAGCAGCGTGTCTTCCTTGGCGACGCGCTGGTAGCCGATCAGCGTCACCGAGCAGGCGGCGAGCCCGGCCGCGAGCAGCCCCGCGGTGCGTCCGAAGAGCCGGCGCCCGAGGAGCGCCACCACCGCGACGCAGACCCCGCCCGCGAGCGCGTTGGGCAGCCGGGTCATGGTCTCCTGCGCCCAGCCGAGCGGCCGGCCGATGACGATGCAGAGGGCGATCAGCCACTTCATCAGCATCGGGTGCTCGACGTCGTCGCCCGAGAAGATGCCGTGCAGGTAGCGGTTGGCGGCGAGCCACTTGTGGACCTCGTCGTCGGCGAAGCCCTCGGCCGAGAGGCCGCGCAGGCGCAGCCAGAGTCCGAAGATCACCAGCGCGGAAAGGACCAGCGTCGCGGGCCGGCCCCAGGCGGCGGTGGTTCCGCGCAGCTCTGCGTGCTCACCCGTCATCGGAAGCGCGGGGTTGTATCCGCTGGAGGACTCGATCACAAGGGACTGGCGCAATTGCCCGCAACCGTTAAGCTGCCGATTTCGTGCGCGGCCCATCGTCCATAGCGCGCTTCACGGCGCTGTTCGCGGCGCTGAGCGGCTTGGCAGCCGCCGCTGCCGAGACGCGGCCGGCCCTCGCCGATCCGCCCCCGCCGGTGCAGGAGACGCGCATCGACGTGCACGCCTTCCGGGTGGTCGAGAGCTACTCGGGGCCGGTTAGCTATTACAAGATCGTCGAGGACCCGGAGCAGCCCTTCATCCGCGCCACCTACCGCCCGCCGCTCGAGACGGTGACGCTGGGGGCGGAGGTGCCGGAGCAGCTGCGCCAGCACACCCGCCGCGTGCACTGGAAGTGGCGGGCGCTGGTGCTGCCCAAGGGCGGCAACGAGTGCAAGCAGGACCTCGGCGACTCGGCGGCGGTGGTCTACGTGTCGTGGAAGCGCGGGCTCAAGTGGTACTCGCTCAAGTACGTGTGGAGCGCGGCGGCGACCAAGGGCCAGATCTGCGATCAGAAGCGCAACCTCTTCGTGGTGCAGGACACGGTGGTGCTCGAGTCGGGCGGGCCGGTCGGCGTCTGGAAGGACGAGAGCATCGATCCGTCGGCGGAGTTTCGGGCGCACTTCGAGAACGGGAACCCGAACGCGGACGTGCCCGACTTCGTGGGCATCGGCATCATGTCCGACGGGGACCAGACGCAGTCCATCTCCTCGGCGGACTACACGGCCTTCGCGCTCGTGCACTGAGTCCGGACAGCAGCACTTAAAGCCAACACGGAGGCACAGAGGACACAGAGGTTGGGTTGGGGGTGCCCGCGCCGCCACCGAGGTGGCCCGGAGACCAAAGAAAAGCCTCCGTGCCCTCCGCGCCTCCGCGGTGAGATTTTGCTTTTGCTTTGTCTCAGCCCGGGTCGGGTTCGGCGGAGACAGGTCCGGACAGGTCGGGAGCGCGGAAGTGAAACAGCGACTGCTTCCCGAAGAGCGTCTCCCCTTCCACCACCAGCACGAGGATGCCGCCGATGAAGCCCGGCACCACCTGCGTCAGGTGATAGAGGACGATGAAGGCGAGCGCCGTCTCCTTGGGGATGCCGAAGGCGATCAGCGCCAGCGTCCCGCCTGCCTCGAACGAGCCGGCGTTTCCCGGCGAGGGCACCGCGGTGGCGACGTTGAAGGCGGTGAGCGCCGCGAAGGCCTGCATCGGCGTCAGGTCGAGCCCGAGCGCGTGGCCGGCCACGGCGATGACGAAGGTCTCCCACAGCCAGGGCAGGGGGGCCACCACCGTCTCGACGAGGAGCAGCCGCTTCCAGTGGTTGACGGCGAAGCCGTCGCGCAGGTTCTGCAGCCACTGCGGGCCCCGGCGCAGGACGCCGCTGCCCATCAGCACCAGCAGCGCGCCGACGCCGACCACGGCGCCGCCGATGAGGATGAGCGCGCGAAACAGCCAGGCGGGCGGCGCGCCCGAAAGGCAGAGGATGGGAAAGGCCGCGACCCAGCCCCACTTGTCGCTCCAGAAGTCGACGATCTCGGTGCCGAGCAGCTTGGCCCGCGAGATGCCCGTGCGCTTGCCCAGGTACTGCACCCGCAAGAGATCGCCGCCCCGGGCGGGCAAGAGCGCGTTGAAGGAGAAGCCCACCATCATCGCCCGCAGCGCCTGCCCGTAGCTCAAGCTGAGCAGCGGCCGCATCACGATCCACCAGCGCAGCGACTGCAGCGCCATGAGGACGAGGCCGCCCAGCGCGGCGAAGAAGAGCGGCTGGCCGCTCACGCCGTGCAGCGAGGCGAGCAGGCTCTGCTTCGAGATGCCGAGGTAGAGTACGACACCGGTGGCCGCGAGCAAGCCCGCGGCAAGTCCCAGCGCCGTCCGCACCCACAGCCGCGGCGACGGCTCGGTGCTGTCCGAGACCGCTTCGGTCACAACAGCCCGGTCAGCTCGCCGATCCGGCGCAGCGTGAGGGGCGCCTGCGGCTCGGCGCGGCAGGCGTCGAAGCAGGAGCCGCAGTTGGGCCCCGCGTAGTTGCCGGGCAGGAACTCGGAGTAATGGGCCACCGGCGGAAGCTCAGCGCAGGGCTGCACCATGCCCTTGGGCGTGACGTGAATCATGATCTTGCCGGCCTCGCAGCCGTCGATCTTCCGCTTCTCGTAGAACTCGGGCAGCGTCTCGAAGAAGTAGTCCGAGGTCATGACGTTGCCGAGTTCGCGCTTGAGCTTGATGATCCTCCGGCAGACCGCCTTGAACTCGGCCATCTGCTCGGAGCTGACCATGTGCTTCTGGTTGCCGTTCTTCAGGTCGTTGTAGCCCGAGAAGGCGATGTTGATGCCCCACTTGTGCGCGAGGCGGATGAGCGGCTCCGCGTCGTGCATGTTGTCCACCATCAGCATGCTGGCGAAGGAGAAGACGTTGGTGCCCTCGGCAACCATCTTCGGCACCGTCTTCTCCAGGCGCTCGAAGAGGCCGGGCAGCCCGCGCTCCTTGTCCTGGCGGGTGTCGGGGTAGTTCATCGAGATGTTGATCTGGTTCACGCCCGCGGCCACCAGCTCGTGGACCTTCTGCTCGGTGAGGAAGCCGCCGTGGGTCAGCACGGTCAGGTAGCGGAAGCCCGGCAGGTCCTTGATCTGCTTCACCATGGGGACCAGATCGCGGCGCAGCATCGGCTCGCCGCCGGTGAAGACGACGACCAGCGGGTCGAAGCGGCGGACCACGTCGGTGAAGTCGGTCATCTCGTCGCGGTCGCTGATCTTCCAGTAGTCGCAGAAGTCGCAGCGGGCGTTGCAGCGCTTGGTCACCTCGATGGAGACCGAGAGCGGGCGCTTGTTGAAGGTGACGTCGAGAAACTTTCCCGCGGCGCGCAACTTTTCCAGCGGGGTGAGGGCAATCTTCATTCAAGGGCTCCTGGAAGCGCGCGCACGGATAGCACCTGCACAAGCGACTTGCAATCGTTGGGCTTTGTGATGCCGCATCTCTACGCAGGACTCTCGCGCAGAGGATTCGGACACGCAAAAGAATTGCCGTTTAGGCCGAAACCAGCCGGTCGATGAGAAAGCGGGCGACCGCTCGCCAGGGCAGAGGGTGCGACGGGTCCGATTCGATGGCCCGCAGCCGCGCCAGCTGCTCCTTGGGCGCGCGCTTTTCCTGCCAGCGCTTTCGCGCCAGCTCCTCCGACAGCTCGCGCAGCAGCATCTCCTCGCCCGAGAGCGCCGCCCGCGCCTCCGCCGCGGCGCAGAGCCGGTCCACCGCCTCCGGTCGGTCCTCGAAGATCGACAGCACCCGCTGGGTGAAGCGTCCCTGCGCCACTGCTGCCCGCATCGGACGCGGCAGCTCCGAGGAGGGCAGGACCGGCGCTTCCCACTCGAAGTTGTCGTCCTCCCAGCGGTCCAGACGCGAGAGCCGGCGGCCTTTGGGGTCGATCCGCACCGATTCTTTATGACGGCTGGGCAGCGCCGAGAGGGGCAGCGGGGACGGCTTCATCAGGAGCGGCGCGTCCTCCTTGGGCTCGAGGTGCGGCCGCTTCGGCGCCGGCGCAGGGCCCATGGCGCGGCCCTTCACCTCTTCCATGGGCTTGGGGGCCATCGTGGTCGGCACCTCGACGACCATGCCGATGGGCTTGCGGAACGGCGACCGCTTGATGGCCGGCGCCACCGTCTTCGCCGCCGCCGGCGGCACTGGGAGCCCCGGCTTCGCAGCAGCCGGCGAGAAGAGGCCCTTCTGCACCGGGCGCGCAGGCGATGGCCCGGTGGGCAGCGGCCCCGACTTCTTCAGCAGCGCTGGATTGGCCGCCGCATCCGCCGACAACACGCCCTCGTTCTTCTTCTCCGCCTCCTGCACCAGCGGCGCGAAAGCGTCGGGCAGGTTGGGAGGCCAGGGGGGCGCCATGCCCATCCGCTTGGCGGCGGCGGGGGCGCGGCGGTTTTTGGCGCAGGTGCTCTCGAGAAGCTTCTCCCATTGCTCGCGGTGGGCCGGCGGCAGCTCGCCCTGCCCCAGCGCGAAGATGGCCGCCGCGGCGCCGGCGTGATTTTCGGGGGCGCCGGCCAGCAGTTCTTTGGCCCGCGCCTGCCCCACCGCGAACGCCGACGCCTGCGCCGCCCGCGCGAACGACCCCGCCGCGAGCGTCACCAGCGCCACCTCGCCGCCCACTTGCAGCGCCGCCGGCAGCCCGCCTTCCACCAGCTTGCGCGCCGACGCGCCCAGCCGCGGATCGGTGACGAGATCGCCCGCGCCGATGAAGAGTTGCCCGAGGAGCACGCCCGAAAGTCCCGCTTCCAGCAGGCAGCGCGCGGCGGCGAGGCGCGCTCCCTTGGGCACGCGCAGGTCGGAGGCCAGGTCGAGCAGGATGGCGCCAGCGTCCTCCGCCTCGGCCAATTCCTTCTGCTCCTCGGGCGCGGCGGTGAGCGCGGCGGCCAGCGCCGAGAGCGCGGAGGTCTCGCGGTGGCGCACCTCGCGCAAGTAGTCGGCGAGGCTGGGCCACGCGCCCGCTGACTCTTTCTTCAGCACCGCCAGGATGGCCATCAGCGCTTCTGCCCTTCCACAGCCTTGGCCCGCCGCCCGCCCATGGTGGCGATGGTCTCCCGCGAGAAGACGGCGAGGTGCGCGAGGAAGAGGACGGCCCAGGCGAGAGCCACCCACTGCACCCAGAAGCGCTCGGGACTGTAGACGCGATTCAAGAAGGCGCAGGCGAGCAGGCCCGTGATCATCAGAAGCGCGTGCACGGTGAGCAGGACGCGGTGCTGCTCGCGGGCGACGAATCCCTTGGTGGGCGAGGTGCGGGCCACGGGCGTCTTTCTATCACGCGAGGCTCAGCGCGCCTTGGCCATCCAGAGGCGGACCAGCGCCGGATCGTCGGCGAGCGCGGACCAGCCGTGCTCGACCACCGCCTGCGCGCGGGCAAGCCCCATGTGCGTGCGCCGCTCGAGCTGCAGGACCTCGGGCGCGGCGCCGCTCGCGTCGTAGGGCGCGAAGGAGAGCACCGTCTGGCGCCGCGAGAGCTGGTCGGCGCCCAGGTGCAGCAAGAGCACGCCCGCGATCGCCAGCGCCCCGCGCCCGCCGCGCAGGTACGGCCGCAGGCGGTCGAGCAGCGCCAGCGCCGCGGTGGCCTCGAGGAGGAAGGGCAGGTAGCCCAGGTAGCCGGGAAGCGGCATCTCGAAGAGCTTCCAGCGCTCGAAGTGCGGCACCGTGTAGATCCAGCCCCGCGCGCACTGCCAGTTGAGCGACTCCCAGATGAGCCCCAGCGGCAGGCCGAGGAGCGCGGCGCGGACGAAGACGCGCGACTCGAGCGGGGTCGCGAGCGTGCGCGGTGGAAGCAGGCAGCAGGCGGCCTCGCACAGGGGCCAGAGGAAGAGCCACGCCAGCGGAAAGGCCCAGCGGGGGAAGGCGAGCGCCAGGCCCAGCATGAGGAGCCCGATGGCGAGGAGCAGCGCGGGCCGCCGTCGCGCGGCGATCGCGGGCAGCGGCGGGTAGAGCGCAAAGAGCCCCAGCCGCACGGCGGGCAGGACGGTGGCGAAGGCGATGGCGCCGAAGACAGCGCTCGCCAGCGGATCGGGCGAGACGCCCGTGTACCACCAGTTCCGCAGGCGGAGATCGACCAGCTCGAAGACGTCCCAGAAGAGCACGCTCGCGACCGCGCAAGCGATCCAGTCGGCGGGAGTAGCGAGTGGCGAGGCGCCGCGGCGCTTGCGGGCGAGTCCGTGCAGCGCGAGGAGAACGCCAGCCCAGCAGAGGAGAAAGCGAAAGAGGTCGACCGAGTCGCTGAAGCGCGAGGCGAGGAGCGTCCCAGCGATGAGCGCGAGGCCGACGAAGATCACTGCGCGACCGTACACGAAGCGCGAGCGCCGGGCCCAGCGAAGGACCCGGCGCTCGTTCAAACGCGGCCCGCACCCGGAGTATCACGGGCCGCGGTCAAGCCGATTACTTGGCGGGAGCGGTGGCGGTGTCCGGCGTGGCCGGCTGCTTGGCGCTGGTGTCGCCCGCTGCGCTCTTGTGGTGCTTGGCCATGCCCTTGCCCATCACTTCGATCTTGTCGGCGCGGTTGGAGGCCGGGTCGAAGGAGGCGCGGATCTGCTGGCCCTCGTGGATGGACGAGATGCCGGCGGCCACGGGCTGGCCGCGGCGCAGGACCTGGGTCTGCGAGTCGATGGTCAGCGTGACGCCGCCCGCGGTCTGGTCGAGGGTGATGCTGTTCTGGTCGATCTTGGCCACCGCGCCGGTCACGGTGCGGAGGTTGGCGTTGTCGGAGCTGCCCGAGCCGCTGGCGACGGCGCCGCCGGCGCTGCTGCCGCTCGCGCCCGCGCTGCCGCTGGTGTTGTTCTGGCCGTAGGTGGAGCCGCTGGTGCCGCTCGCGCCGCTGCCGGAAGTGCCCATCGAGCCCGCGCTGCCGCTGGTCGAGCCGGTGTTGTTCTGACCGTAGGTCGAGCCGCTCGCGCCGCTACCCGAGGTGCCCATCGAGCCAGCGTTGCCGCTGGTCGAGCCGGTGTTGTTCTGTCCGTAGGTCGAGCCGCTGCCCGAGGTGCCCATCGAGCCGGTGCTGCCCGAGGCCGAGCCGGTGCCGCTCTGGCCCGAGGTCGATCCGCTGTTGCCCGAGGTGCCGATCGAGCCGGTGCTGCTCGGCGCGGAGCCGGTGTTGGTGGCGGAGCCGGTGTTGGTAGAGGCCGAGCCGGTGTTGGTAGAGGCCGAGCCGCTGCTGCCGTTCTGGCCGTAGGTGGACGAGGTCGAGCCCGAGGTCGGCATGCTGGCCGAACCCTGCGCGCTGCCCTGGGCGTTGGTGTCGCTGCCGGTGTTGTTGGTCGCCGACTGCCCGTTGCTCTGGGCGCTGGTCCCGGTGGACGCCGTCGCCTGCGTGCCGTTGGCGCCGCCCGCGGTGCCCTGCGTGCCCGACATCGAGCCGGACTGGGTGGTGCCGGTGTCGTTGCCGGCGGTGCGGGTGTTCTTGCTGGACGAGCTGCAGCCGAAGATGAGCGCGGCCGTCAGCGCGAGTGCGGATGAGAGCTTCATATGTAATGCCTCCTGGAGAGGGGTATCCGGCGCTCTGGGTTGGGGGGCGCCGCGAGCCGAGGTCAGTCCCGGCTGCGATCAAGAGGTAGGCATCGTTCAGCCGCCACGGAAGCGACTTAGGCGGTCGGTTCGTTGCCCAGAAGACGTGCTAGAAGGCGTTGTGCTCGCCCGCTGTCCGAGCTGTCGAAATACTTTCAGCACTGACCGCTCCGGGCGCCAGGATTGTCCGCTTTGCGGTAAGCCGCTGGTCGTACCGGAACAAACGCAGGCCGCCATCGCTGCGCTGCCCGCCGACGATTCCGGGCCCCCGTCCGGCACGCCTTGGGAGCGCCGCGCCGAGCTGGGCCTGTGGCGCGCCTGGACCCAGACGCTGCAGCAAGCGCTCTTCGAGCCCGGCAAGCTGTTCGCCTCGGCGCGGCTCGACCGGGGCGGCGCTCAGCTGGGCTTCGCGGTCGCCACCACCTCGGTGTTCTGGGCCATCGGGCAGATCCTCGAGCGCGCGGTGCTCTCGGGCCAGCGCGATCAGATGCGCAAGCTGCTCGGCGCCCTGTCCGACAACCCGCAGATCTCGCCGATGCTGCAGAAGATGATCGACGCGCAGTCGCAGGCGAACTCGTGGGGCTGGACGGTGGGGCTGTCGCTCTTGACGCCGATCTTCAGCTACCTCTTCCTCTACCTCAACGCCGGCGTGACCCACGGCATCGCACTCTTGCTGGGCCAGTCGAAGAAGGGCTTTCCGGCGACGTTTGCTGCCTGCGCCTACGCCAGCGCGCCGTTGGTGCTGCTGGCGGTGCCCGCCTGCGGATCGATCATCTCGGTGATCTGGCTGGTGGTGCTGACCGGCATCGGCATGAAGGAGACGCACCGCATCTCCACCGGCGGCGCGGCGGCCACCGTGCTCGCGCCCTACGCGCTCTTCTGCTGCCTGATGGTTGCCGCCGGCGCCGCGCTGGCTCTGACCATGCGCAACGTGATGGGCCCGCAGTGATCCGCAGGGCGGGGCCGCCCTCGGTGCATGCCGTCGGGCTGGCCGCGGCGGCGGTGGCGCTGCTCGCGGGCGCAGCCCTCCTGCCCCTCGACGCGCCGCCGCTCTCGCTCTTTGCCTGTCCCTTCCGCCTCGCGACCGGCCTGCCCTGCCTCGCCTGCGGGTGCACGCACGCCTTCCACTTCTTCGTCCGCGGTCAGTTCGGCGCGGCGCT
>JANXXR010000517.1 GCA_025350525.1 Deltaproteobacteria bacterium | reverse complement strand
CGGGGTCGGTGCGCGCCAGGTGATCGCGCTCGCGCATCAGGTCGCGGTCGGCGGTCATGTCGGTCAGAACGGTGAGCTGCCCGACCCCCGCGCCCAACTCGACGGGCCGCGAGACCCAGCGCAAGAAGCGCCGCCGCGGCCGCTCCAACTCGAACTCACCGCGCAGCGCGTACGCGCCCTCGGGGGAGACGCGCAGCCGGCGCAGGAAGTCGTCGGGGTCGCTCGACTGCTGCGCCATCTCCCGCACCACTTCATCGCTCTGCCGGCCCAGGAGCGACTCGAGCGGGATGCCGAACATCTCGGCCAGCGCCTGGTTGGCGAAGACCACCTTGCGCTGCGGGTCGAGCAGGAAGACGCCGTTGTCGATGTGGTCGAGCACCGCCGTCAGGTACGAGACCGCCGTTCGCAGCCGTTCGTCGCTCAAGAGGTGATCGCGCACCTCGGCCGGCAGGCGCGCGGCCTCCTGCCGCTTGCGGTTGCGGTCGGCGCGCAGCTCCAGCTCGCCGGCCACCGCCCGCGCCAGGAGCACCAGCTCGTCCACCTCGTCGGCGGAGATGGACATCGGCTTCGAATCGATGATGCAGAGGGTGCCGAGCACGTCGCCCGCGGGCGTGAGCAGCGGCGCGCCCACGTAGCCGCGGACGGTGCCGTCCCGCACCAGCGGGTTCTGGGCAAAGGCCGGATGCACCGCCGCGTCGTTGATCACCAGCGGCGCCCGCCCCTGGACCACGTGCGAGCAGAGCGAGATCTCGCGGTCGATGCCGCGCTCCGCGGCCACCCGCTCGGGCAGGCCCACCTGCGCCATGAACCACTGCCGGTCCTCGAGGATGAGCGAGATCATGGCGATGGGGACCTTGAACCTCTTCGCCGTGGCCAGGGCGATGGCGTGCAGCCCTTGGTCCTCCTGCGCGCCCTCGTCGACGAGGCCCATCTGGTCGAGGTGGTGGAGGCGGATCTCCTCGGCGCGCTCCTCGTCGATCTCCAGCAGCGTCGCGGTGGGCGGCGGCGCGCTGTGCGACGGCGCCGGGCCGTGCGGCGCCCGCGAGGCGGCCAGGACCTTCTTGACGGCGCGGCGGAGGGAGTCCACCGGCGCCGAGCGAGCGAGCAGCGCCGAGATGCCCAGCTCCTCGCGCAGCCGCATCGCCGCGTCGCGCAGGGTGCGGAAGGCCGAGATGGCGACGATGGGCGCGTGCTCCTCGGGCGCGAGCCGGCGGATCTCGGCAATGAGCTCAAACCCGTCGGCGCCGGGCAGCGAGAGCTCGGTGAGGGTCAGCGCCGGCGCGCCGAACGAGGCCAGGATGGCGCGCGCCTCGGTGCCGCTGCGAGCGACCTTGACCTCGAGGCCCTCGGCGGCGGCGAGATGGCGGTAAAGCTGGACTTGCGACGGCTCGGGCTCTGCGATCAGCGCGTAGACGGGCACTCAGGGATCCTCGACCAGGCGGCGGTGGACTTCGACCAGCCCGCGCGAGGCGGCCACGAAGATGCGGTCGCCGGCGTCGCCGCTCGAGAGCGAAGGGTCGGAGCCGACCCGCCCGTCGGGGTAGCGCTGGCGGAAGTCCTCCGCCGTCCAGGCCACCAGCTGCGGCACCGGCTCGAAGCGGTCCATGGCCGGCAGGTCGAGCACGGCGCGCGGGTAGAAGCGTCGCACGATGGAGAGCTCACCCGGAGTGGCGTGGTGGCCTTCGCGGGCGCCGAACATCTCCAGCAGCACGTTCCTCGCCTCGGGCAGCTCCCACCACTGCACCGAGAGGCAGCGCGACTCCGGCAAGAGCGCGTGCACCTGCGTGCAGGCCGCCTGCAGCGTCGCCTTGGAGCCGTGGTGCGCGTTGACGAGGAGGAAGCGGCGGAAGCCCTGCTGGTAGAGGCTCTCGATGGCGTCGGTGACGACGGCCAGGAGCGTGGCGGGCTTCACCGAGATGGTGCCCGGAAAGGCGCCGTGCACCTGCGAGACGCCGAAGGCGATGGGCGGTGCCACCATGGTGTGGCGCTCTTCGCCCAGGTCGTTGGCCAGCTCCTCGGCGATGATCAGGTCGGTGCCGAGCGGCCCCGACGGCCCGTGCTGCTCGGTGCCGCCCACGGGGATGACGACGTCGGTCCTCTTCTCGAGGTACTCCGACACGTCCTGCCAGAGGGCCAGCTTGAGCAGCACGGTCGGACTTTACACCATCCGTGGTTCGCTCACACCGCCGCGGCCATGGCCTTGAGGACCACGTCCACCAGCGTGAACCAGTCCTTGATCTCCGGCCGCGCGCCGACGTCGGTGG